>JAAURO010000011.1 GCA_012032215.1 Limnobacter sp. | reverse complement strand
ACAAGGGGCCATTCCCCCTTCGGCAACTACCACCAGTGCTTTGCAGGTGAACGTGGATGCCCGTTTGGCAGGCACTGCCACGGCTTTTAACCCTACCGACCTGAATTCGTTTGAGCACTCTACTTCCATGACGGTGTATGACCAGCTGGGCGATGACCACACGCTGAGTGTGTACTTCAAGCGCCAGGTGGGTACCAACATTTGGGAAGTGCACGCGCGTACCGATGGTGTTAACACGCCGATGACTTCAACCGTGCCTGTGGGTACCAACCCGGCGCTGGTGCAGTTTGACGTAGACGGCAATCTGGTTGCCGGCACGGTGGCGCTGACTGTGGATACCACTGCATTGCCTGTGGCCTTTAATCCGGCGAACAGTTTTACCTTCGATTTGGCCAAATCCAGCCAGTTTGGCAGCGCGTTTCAGGTGCAGGATTTGTCTCAGGATGGCTACACCAGCTCGCCTTTTGCTGGCTACGATGTGGGTTCGGACGGCAACTTGAGTATTACTTACGCCAACGGCGAAGTGCGCGATATTTTCAAGGTTGGGCTGTTCAAGTTTAAAAACCCGGAGGGCTTGCAACCGATTGGTTCAAGCGGCTGGCTGGCCACCGAACAGGCAGGCCCCGAGTTGATTTCCCTGAGTGAAGAAACCGCTTTCGGAACCATTCAATCGGGCGCACTGGAAGAGGCCAACGTGGATTTGACCTCTGAACTGGTAGCCATGATTTCTGCCCAGCGTGTGTACCAGGCCAACTCGCAAACCATCAAAACCCAGGATCAGGTGCTGCAAACCATCACCAACCTGCGATGAGCTCGTAGCTGATTAAGCGCCACACGCCCTGTGATTAAAGGGGCAGGAGCAAACCATGGACAAGCTTGTTTACACCGCGGCTATAGCAGCCAAGGGCAATATGAACCGCCAGGAAAACATTGCCAACAATCTGGCCAATGTGAGTACACCCGGTTTTAAGGCCGAGCTGATGGCATTCAGAAGTGCGCCAGTGCAAGGGCCGAACGGTGAAACGCGGGCTTTTCCATGGAATCGACCGTGGGGTTTGATGCCTCGCCGGGCGTGCTGCAATCGACTGGCCGCGATCTGGATGTGGCCATTCAGGGAGAGGGCTGGTTTGCCATTACCAACCCCAAGGGCGAGGAAGTGTATACCCGCAACGGCAGCTTCAATGTAGACCCGCAGGCAACCTGGTGGACAACAGCGGCAACCCGGTAGTGGGTACCAATGGCGTGATCAACGTGCCGCCCGATCACCGGATTTCCTTCGAGACAGATGGCACGATTTCTGCGCTGCCCGTGCAGGGGCAGGGCGGTGTGGTCGATTTGGGGAAACTGAAACTGGTTAACCCCGAAGACACCCAGCTAGAGCGTGGCGATGATGGTTTTTTTCGCCTGAAAGACGCAGGTGTGGCACCAGAAGTGGATGCCAACGTGCGGGTGGTTTCGGGTTTTATCGAGGGCAGCAACGTGAACGTGGTGGAAGCCATGGTGGCGATGATTGAAACCCAGCGCTCTTTTGAATACCACATGAAGCTGGTAAGCAATGCACAGGAAAACGGACAGGCCGCGAACAAGCTGTTTGGCATGTCCTGAAAAAAATGAGCAAGAGAGCCAGAGAACGGGCCAGTTGAATAGCTGACAACACAGCGAACAAACAAAAGAACAGGAGAATGGAATCATGATGCGTTCATTGTGGATAGCCAAAACAGGGCTGGATGCACAGCAAACCCAGTTGGATGTTATTTCCAACAACCTGGCCAACACGGCCACCAATGGCTACAAACGCTCGCGGGCGGTGTTTGAGGATTTGCTGTACCAGACTCTGCGCCAGCCTGGCGCGCAGTCTTCCGAGCAAACCCAGGTGCCTTCGGGCTTGCAGATTGGCACGGGTGTAAAGCCGGTTGCCACGGTGCGCAATTTTTCGCAGGGGAATATGCAGCAAACCAGCAATCCGCTGGATTTGGCCATTAACGGTCCGGGGTTTTTTCAGATAGAGCTTCCAGACGGCACCACGGGCTACACCCGTGACGGCAGCATTCAGGTGGATGCCAATGGCACGATGGTGACTTCCAATGGCTATGCGGTATTGGGCCCCATCACCATTCCTGCCGATGCGGTAGATATTTCGGTGTCGCAAGACGGTGTGGTGTCTGCCATTGTGGCCGGGCAAACGCAGCCTCAGCAATTGGGCCAAATCAGTGTGGCTACTTTTGTAAACCCGGCGGGTTTGGCGGCGCGCGGACAAAACTACTTTGCAGAAACCGCCGCATCGGGGGCGCCCACCACCACCAACCCGGGCTCGAATGGGGCAGGGCTGGTTAACCAAGGCTATGTGGAAACCTCAAACGTGAATGTGGTGGAAGAACTGGTGGGCCTGATTCAAACGCAGCGCGCGTATGAAATAAACTCCAAGGCCATCTCGACATCAGACCAAATGTTGGCCCGTATTTCGCAGCTTTGATGACGCAGCATTCTGGCAAGCTATTTTTATTTGGGCAGGATTACAGACAATGAAAACACTGGGTCTGATCGGTTTAACGGCAGTACTGGGAGTTTCTTTAGGGGCATGTTCCACATTTTCCCCACGGGTAGACATCGCCTATACACCACGGTGAGTACCGAAGCGCAAGCCTACCCGATTGCACCGGTGGATGTTGCCCTGGCCGCACCGATGTCGCCTGATGCACAGGTGGCCTCTACCGCAAGCCTGTACAGCACCAGCACCTTCAGGCCGCTGTTTGAAGACGACCGCGCCCGCTTTGTGGGCGACACCTCACCATACAGATTTCGGAAGACATTTCGGCAGACCAAAGCAACGATGTGAACGCCTCGCGCTCGGACAGCGCCTCGGTTACCTTGCCGCGCATTCGTACCTTGTTTGGTTTGGGCGACATTGGCCCCCTGGATGCCGAAGCCAACAGCAACAAAAATTTTTCTGGCAGCGGCGCAAGTTCGGCTTCCAACAAAATTGTTGGCACCTTAACGGTAACGGTGAAAGACGTGTTGCCGAATGGCAATTTGCGCGTGATTGGCGAAAAACAAATAGGCACCAACCGCGAAGTGCAGTATCTGCGCTTTTACGGCGTGGTAAATCCCAACGACATTCGTGCAGGCAACACCGTGCAAAGCAGCCGTGTTGCCGATGCACGCATTGAATACCGCGGCAAGGGCGCCATAGATTCCGCCACTGCCATGGGCTGGCTCAGCAGGTTCTTCCTGACTGTGCTGCCATTCTGAGGAAGCAAGTATGAACACTGTGCGCCGTTGTACGCATTTTGTACTAAAGCTGTGTTTTGCACTGGCCCTGTGCCTGCCCGCTTTGCATGCACAGGCGCAAACGCGCATTCGCGATTTAACCTCGGTGGCGGGTGTGCGCGACAACCAGTTGTTTGGCTACGGCATTGTGGTTGGGCTAGATGGCACCGGCGACCAAACCACCCAAACCCCGTTTACCACCCAAAGCATCGTGTCTATGTTGCAGCAGTCGGGCGTCAATTTGCCACCGGGCACCAATCTGCAACTTAAAAATGTCGCCTCCGTGATTGTGACCGCCAGCATGCCTGCATTTGCACAGCCCGGGCAACAGCTGGATGTCACCGTGTCTTCCATGGGCAATGCCAAAAGCCTGCGTGGCGGCATGTTGCTCATGACTCCACTCAAAGGTGCAAACGGCCAGGTGTATGCGCTGGCCCAAGGCAACCTGATTGTAGGCGGAGCAGGGGGCGAGGCAGGGGGGTCTTCCACGGTGAAAAATCACTTGTCGGCAGGACGTATTCCCAATGGCGCTCTTATTGAGCGGCCTATTGATACACCCTTTTTAACGGGCGAATACCTGCAACTGGAATTGCGCAGCACCGATTTTTCCAACGCCGCCAGAATTTCCACCGCCATTAACGGCGCGTTTGGTCCCGACACCGCGCGTGCGCTCAATGGCCGCACCATCCGTGTTAAAGCGCCTTCGGCGCCCGATGAACGGGTGGCTTTTTGTCGGCCATTCAGGAACTGAGCATCGACAAATCGGTGGGCAGCGCCAGGGTTATTGTGAATGCACGCACCGGTTCTGTGGTCATGAACCAGGCCGTTAGCCTGGAAAGCTGCGCCGTGGCACACGGCAACCTCACCGTAAAAATAGACAGCGCCCCGGTTATTTCGCAGCCCAACGCACTGGCGCAGGGCCAAACTGTGGTGGCGCAGGTGGCCGATGTGCAAATTCAGGAATCGGGTGGCGAACTCATCGAAATAAAAGGCTCGGCCCAGCTTTCCGATGTGGTGAAAGCTTTGAACGCATTGGGCGCAACGCCGCAGGATTTGGTGTCTATTTTGCAAGCCATGAAAACCGCAGGCAGCCTGAAAGCCGAGCTGGAGGTAATTTAAATGACCATGAACATGCAGGGCATGGCGCTAGACTCCCGCAGCCTGGAAAACCTGAAGCAAAGCGCTGCAAAAGGCGCAAACAGCGAAGAATTTAACGAAGCCATTGAGCAAACCGCCAGGCAGTTTGAGGCCGTGTTTTGCAGTGGGCGCTAAAAAGCATGCGCGAAGCCACCCCGGATGGGGGGTTATTCAACGATGAAAGCCTGAAATCGTTTCGAGCCATGTACGACCAGGAGCTTGTGCAAACCCTGGCAGGTAAAGGACTGGGCCTTTCGGCCGAAATAGCCCGGCAATTGAAAACCCTTTCCGGATTGCCCTCAACTTTGGCGGAAACCGGCCGTTAAAGACCTTGGGAGCTTAAAAGGACTTTAACCGTATGTCTACATCTGTTTATGGAATTGCGTTAAGCGGGCTGAATGCGGCAAGGGCGGGGTTGTCTACCACGTCCAACAACATCAGCAACGTCAATACGCCCGGTTACAACCGCCAGGAAGTGGTGCAGGCCACGCGTTCGTCCAATTTTGTGGGCGGTGTGTACATTGGCCAAGGCGTGGATGTAGAACAGGTGCGCCGGGTGTATTCCGATTTTATTGCCGGACAAGAGCAGCGGGCCACCTCCGACTTCAGTTTTTACGATGCGCAATACCAGCAGATTCAGCGCCTGGATGGCATTATTGCAGACAGCGCCACAGGGCTTTCCTCTGCGTTTTCTGATTTTTTGCCGCCGCCGAAGTGCTGACCACCTCACCCGGCGATTTGTCGGCACGGCAGAATTTTTTATCCAGCGCAGAAGCCATGGCCTCGCGTTTCAACTCCATTAACGGAGTCATGACCGACCTGCGCGATGCCACCAACCTGAAGGTGCTGGATACAGTTCAAAAAATCAACGACAGTGCCAAGCAGATTGCCGAACTGAACAACAAAATTGTCGCCTCCTCGAACAACAGCGCCCTGGGCGCTGCCCCCAACGAACTGCTGGACGAGCGCGACAGGCTTATTTCAGAGCTTTCCGAGCAGGTGCAGCTTACCCGGGTCGATCTGGACAACGGTTCGGTAAACCTGTTCCTTGCCAATGGCCGCGCCATTGTGGTGAAAGACAAACCCTTTGACGTGATTACCCAGGTAGACCCCGCCGACAATGAGAACCTGCTGGTGGGCATGAACATTGTAGAAGCGGGCGTCAGCAACCTTGTTACCTTTGAACCCAAATCGCTGGGCACGGGTGCACTCAGTGGTTTTTTGCAATTTCGAGAAAACGAACTCGCACAGTACCAAAACACCGTTGGGTTGATGGCAGCCAATTTGTCGTTTACTGTCAACGAACTGCAGTTGCGAGGGGTCGATTTAACCAACTTGCAGGCCGGCAATTTAACCGTGGGAGGCAGCCCCATTTTTGGGTTTGCCGGTTCATCAGACTACACCGACCCGGTAGAAAACCTGCGCGCCCTTTCCAAGGCAGTCAACGCCAACAGCAACACCGGGGGCGCCTTTGTAGAACTTAACAAGGCCGATTTTTCACGCTTAAGCGCGCAGGATTTTGAAGTGCGGGTGGTGGATGTGGCGGGCACGCCTACGCCCTCGTACCGAGTGCTGGGTTCTGGCGCAGCGTTTACCGCCCTGGCCGCACCCAGCGCGGCAGACATTGCCGCAGGCTATACCGGCGGCTACAAAATTCCGGACTCCAGCGGCAACCCGCTGGTCACCTTCGACTTCAATACCGGCGGCGGTGCTTTTGCCATAGGCGACACCTTTACCATTTACCCCACCCGCAACGCCGCTAAAAACATACTGGTCGACATGAAAACCCCGGCTGGCGTGGCAACTGCCGTACGCAACGGCCAAGACACCGTGCTGGCTGGCGGTGGCACCAAAGCCCGCGACCCCGCAACCGGCGACAACGACAACTCCTTGCTGTTTGCCGCCTTGCAAAACAGCCGCACCATGTTTAAAACCGGCAACTCCGCAGGGGTTTCAATCGGCGACAGCTTTAACCAGCTGGTTTCCAGAATTGGTAACAAAACCCGCGAGCTGGAAGTGGCCACCGACTCACGCAGCGCCATTCTGGAACAGGTGCGTGAATCGCGCGATGCTTTTTCGGGTGTGAACATGGACGAAGAGGCAGCCAACTTGCTGAAATACCAGCAAGCCTACCAGGCTTCCGGGCGCGTAATTTCATTGTCTAAAGAACTGTTTGAGCTGGTGCTCAACCTGTTCGGTTAAAAGTAACAAGGTGGAATAAGCCATGCGAGTCAGTACACAGCAGTTTTTCAAGCTCAGCACCGCCAACATGACCAATCAGCAAAGCGAATTGCTGAAGCTGCAGGGCAAGCTGGCAACCGGCCAGGATGTGCAAAAACCTTCTGACGACCCCCTGCGCCTGGCCACCGCCCTGGGTGCCAAAACCAATATTCGCCAGATTGAATCGTATCAAAGCAACATCAATCTGGTGGGCAACCAGCTTAGCCAAATGGATGTGGCGCTGGATTCTGCAGTAGACGTAATGCAGGCCATTCGCGACAACATGCTGGCCGCCACCAACCCGGTGCTTAGCCAGTCCGACCGAAACACCATTGTGCAAGACATGCAGGCCCGCCTTGACCAGTTGCGAGGCATAGCCAACCGCACCGATGCCAACGGCGTGTATTTGTTTTCGGGTGTGTCCGAAGACGTAGAGCCATTCACCACCAACACCTATGCGGGCGAAACCGTGGGCAAATCGGTAACGATTACCACTGGCCGACAAATGGATTTAAGCATTACCGGCGACCAGGCCTTTTATGGCCAAGGCTCGCCCGACAGCGTGTTCCAGGTGGTGCAAGACGCGATTGATGACCTCACCCCGCCTTATACCGCAGCAGGGGGCAATTTAAACGTGGCCATAAGTAATTTTCGGGCACGCATTCCAGATGTAGACAATGCCTACGACAGCATTTTGCTGGCCCGCACCCGCGTGGGCATTCGCCAGCGCGAACTCGACACCGTAGAGCAAATTAACACCGCCTCCACCACCGAACTGGAACGCGTGGCAGGCGAAGCCGTAGGGCTGGACTACGCCAAAGCCATCAGCGATTTGGCGCAAGGCCAGCTTAAGTTGCAGGCCTCGCAACAAAGCTTTTCCAGCACCTCGCAGTTGTCGCTGTTTAACTTCTTGAATTAATTGCATCAGAGATAGAGCGGCAAAACCACAAAGCCGATAAAAACACCGAGAAAACTGAACCAGTTTGCATTTAATTACACTTATATCAGGCTAATGGTTTTTTGTTGTTTAATATGCCTGACCCGGTTTCCAGCTCATCCTGCGCTTCTTCTAATTGCAGCAATCGACTCTTACCGACAGAAGGGAAGGTAAATAAGAAACAGCTGTCAGCATTCGGAAAAACACCGCCGCAACTGCCAGCGCGCTTCTCGGTCCCGTACAAAGAATTGAGAAAATTCAGAACAAACAGGCAACTTACCTACCCCAACGCACCCAAAATGTAGCGCTAAATGGTCAGGTACATATTCCGGTTAGTGGCTTACAAGTCGAGTGCCGCCACTTCGCCGCTGTGTTTGCCCTGTTTCAGGGAACAAAGAGAGAACTCACCGACAGTTTTTCCACCGAAGCAGGAATTGGTGCGTTTTTCAGCGATGGAAAGCTGGAAGGTGTGGAAGAGCAATACTACTCTCGCATTCAACATGCTTCGCAAGCCTGTAAGCACCTGTTCTCTGGCGAGCAACTGGGCCAATATCTTGAGGCGGTGGCCAAGGCTGTGCAAAGGCAGGAACCCACACCTGGGGCTCAGAAAAAGCAGGCGAACTGCTTGTTGCTGACCGAAGATCACGCCATGGCACTCCACGTAGAATTCAAAACAAAATCGGGTGTGGGTTATTTTGCGGTCAAACTGTACGACCCCAATCTCACGAACAACTACACCCGCGTAGAAAGTTCTACCGCACAAGGTTTGCGTAAGCTGACCTTCGAAACAATGATGCCTTGCCCACACCTTGCGTCTCTTTATTTAAATGGAAACGCTAAGTTGTCCATGGTGGCGGTTTGTCTGGATGCCCAACTGGAACCTCAGATGAGCAGGCCCACGGTTTGCGAAAGTCCGGTTGAAATGCATAACATCTTGAGCCGTGGCCTTTACACCCAGCTTGCACTGTTTTTAAAGCACATTTTTTGCGATTCGAATAATTTAAGTGACGATGCAAAGGCCGAGCGGTTGGCTGCAAAAACGCAAACGGCACACCTGGGCTCTTTATGGCCTTGCAACAGGGGCACACGGAAACGGTTGTGCGCTTCGCCCAAGCCATACTGGACTGGGACCAGAAGGAAGAAACCATAGCCGCTCTGTTGGCTGCAAATTATAGGGACGGTAGATCCGGGCTCTTTATGGCCTCCAAAAGAGGACACACAGAGACTGTTGAATGCTTCACCAAAGCCATAAAGGGCTCAAATCTGAGGCAAGAAACCCAAGACCATCTGTTGAGTGAAAAAGAGGAAGTAGACCCCGCGGTTGTGCTATTCATGAACTGGCAACACCCCGCGACCATATAACCTTCCAACGCCAATTTCATTTCCAGCCCTTGCGCGTTCTTCAAGCACTCCTGGTTATACTGTCCTCTACTGCACTCCCACAAGGACACAACGCATGGCCGACAAAGTTCTGGATTTTGCCCACACCCCTGCTGGAAAGCGCATTGCCGGGTGGCTTAGAATGCCTGTTCCTCCAAAGCTGACGCGCATGCAAGGGCCTTACGTTTCGAAGCCCTTGGAGGGGCAGGCGGTATTGCTTGGGAGTGCTGGGGGCGCGGAAGGTTGTACACATGCCTTGGTGCTTGCATTAACGCGCATGGGGGCCAACCTGACCGTGGTGGCTGGTGCGGCTGGCGTGGCGGCTGTGAAAGCGGCAGCAGCCCAGGCCGGGTTGCCGGTTAGCACGTCGCAGTTTGCAACGGGGCAAGCTGAATCGGTGTATGTGCTGGACATGACACGTGCCACCACTGTGGCCGATTTGCGTTTGTTGTACGATTTTTTGAACCCGCACCTGCGCGGCATGCCTGCCAATTCGCGCATTGTGGTGGTGGCTCAACCCAAGGCTGTGGGGGCGGAATGTCAGGCTACTCAGCATGCAATAACGGGTTTTGTGCGCAGTTTGGCCAAAGAAACTGGTCGAAACGGCACCACTGCCAATGTGGTGCAACTGGAACCTGATGCGCACGGTGCGCTGGAGGGTGTGCTGCGGTTTTTGCTCAGCCCCGCCAGTGCGTATATAACCGGGCAGCTAATTCCGGTGCTGGGTGGGGCTGTGCCTGGTGCGGTTTTTGAGTTTTCCGAAAAACCGCTTGCCGGAAGCTGGCTGTGGTAACAGGCGCTGCGCGTGGTATTGGCGCTGCTATTTCAGCGGTGCTGGCACGCGAGGGTGCCACTGTGCTGGGCGTTGATTTGCCCGCCGATGAGGCCACATTGGGTGCCACGATGAGCGACCTTGGCGGCTTGGTGCTGCCCTTGAATATGTGCGATACCGATGCAGGCCAAAGGCTGGCTGCATTTGCGCATGGGCAGGGCAAGTCGATTGATATTCTGGTGCACAACGCGGGCATTACGCGTGACAAAATGCTGCGCAACATGAAACCCGAATGGTGGGACAGCGTGCTGGAAATCAATCTGAACGCCATGGTCCGTTGCAACCAGCAACTGCTTGAGGACGGGCTGGCAGCCAATGCCCGCCTGGTGTGTATTTCTTCGGTGGGAGGCATTGCGGGCAATGCGGGGCAAACCAACTATGCCGCTACAAAAAGTGGGGTAATCGGCTATGTGGATGCGCTTTCCAAACAGCTGGCGGGCACCGGCCGCGTTGCCAATGCGGTGGCACCGGGCTTCATAGAAACGCAAATGACCCACGCCATGCCGTTTGTTACGCGTGAAGTGGCGCGGCGCTTGAATGCGTTTTCGCAAGGCGGGCTGCCGGTAGATGTGGCCGAGGCGGTCAATTTTATGGCGGGCCCCCTGGCACTGGGCTTGGGCGGCATTACTTTGCGCGTGTGCGGGCAAAGTGTGGTGGGTCAATAAACGAAGGGGTTCTAATGCATGGCTGAAATTCGCCGGGTGGCTATTGTGGGGGGTGTGCGCATTCCGTTTGCGCGTTCTCATGGGGCCTATGTTGGAAAATCCAACCAGGAGATGCTGACAACCGTATTGCGCGGGCTGGTAGATCGCTTTCAGTTGCACGGAGAAGTGCTGGGCGAGGTGGCAGCGGGCGCGGTTATCAAACATTCCCGAGACTTCAATTTGTGCCGCGAATCGGTGTTGGGCAGTGGCCTATCGCCCGCAACGCCGGCCTTTGATGTGCAGCAGGCTTGTGGTACCGGTATGCAGGCAGCCATTGTTGTGGCCAACAAAATTGCCTTGGGGCAAATAGAAGTGGGCATGGCCGGAGGCACTGACACCACTTCCGATGTACCAGTGGTGTTTAGCGAATCACTCCGCCAAGCCTTCATGGAACTGTACCGTGCAAAAACATTTCAGGCGCGTTTAAAAGCACTCAGGCATATTCGGCCCACCTCGTTTAAACCAGTGCCTCCTGCCAATGCCGAGCCACGCACGGGTATGAGCATGGGCCAGCACTGCGAACGCATGGCGCAAACCTGGCAGATAGGCGCCAGGCCCAAGACGAACTGGCAGTGCAAAGCCACGTAAACGCGGGCAGGGCGTACGAGGCGGGTTTTCTCAACGACCTGGTAATTCCCTTCAACGGTTTGCAGCGCGATGACAACTTGCGCCCAGATGCCACGCTGAGCAAGTTGCAAAATCTAAAACCTGTATTCGATAAAACCAGCGGCAAAGGCACTTTAACCGCAGGCAATTCCAGTGCCCTGACCGATGGTGCATCGGCCGTTTTATTGGCCTCTGAACAATGGGCCAAGGCGCGCGGCGTAACTCCTTTGGCCTATCTGACACAGGTTGAAACCGCCGGGGTTGATTTTGTAAGTGGCCAGGAAGGTTTGCTGATGGCACCCGCCTACGCGGTGCCCCGTTTGCTGGCCAAAGCCGGGCTTACTTTACAGGACTTCGATTTTTACGAAATTCACGAGGCCTTTGCAGCGCAGGTGCTGTGCACGCTCAAAGCGTGGGAAGACCCCAGGTTTTGCAGCGAGCGGCTGGGCTTGCCCTGCGCACTTGGCAGCATTAACTCGGCCCGATTAAATGTACACGGCTCTTCCCTGGCGGTGGGGCACCCTTTTGCGGCTACGGGCGGGCGTATTTTGGCAACCGCTGCCAAGCTGGTGGCACAACGTGGCCACGGGCGCGCCTTGATTTCCATTTGTGCAGCTGGTGGTTTGGGCATAACGGCGATTGTTGAGCGATGAACGCAGGAAGTAACAAAGCAGGCACGGCGCGGCCGTATGCCGGACAGAAATACGATTCGTAAAAAGGAAGCAGTATGCTACGCGAGGAAATCTTACGGGGTTCCGACAGGTTTTACGATTTGGCCCGCATGCCCAATGCCAAAATGCTGTTGCTGCAAGCCGCCGCCACTGTTGCCAAAAAGCCCACGGCGGCTACCCAAGCGGTAAAACTGGCTGCGCGGCTAATGGATGTGGTGGTACACAAGCATTGGTTGTTTGGCTACCACGAAGCCTGTGGTTTTACCGATGACGCGCACATTCGCCTGACCGCGCCACAGGTGCTTGCCGCCCCTTTGCATTTGTACTTAATGAGCCGTAGGGCGCACCCTTTTTCCATGCTGGGTATGGTGCATGTACGCAACCGTATTCAGTGTACCCAGCCTCTGGAGGTTGGTGTGCCTTACGAGGTGGTGGCAGGTATTGGCGCAACCCGCCAAGTGCGCCAAGGCCTGGAATTTGACGTGCACACCGCGTTTTGCAAGATGCAGAAGCTGTTTGGACCAGCACCATGACCATTCTTGGACGCGTTAAAGAGGTGCAGCAAGCGTTTGAAGCCAGTGCAAAAAATGCTGCAAATCGTGAGACTGATGGTACAACACCGCGGCTTGAGCCAGTGCAAACCGAGGCTTGTTTGGCGGCCCGGTTGACGCCATTGTCCCACTATCAGCGTCTTGTGGTGCCCGAAAACCAAGGCAGAAAATACGCCAGCGTGGCCAACGATTACAACCCCCATTCACCTGCACGCACTGGGTGGCAAATTGTTTGGGTTTCCGCGGGCCATTGCGCACGGTATGTGGACTGCCGCCCGCGTGCTGAGCCTTTTAGAGCCACATCTGGGGGCTGCTGCCACCAGCTACGACGTGTCTTTCAGGCAACCGGTACTTTTGTCTTCCTGTTCTACTCTGAAACACCGTGAAAGTGCATCAGGGCAGCTTGATTTTGACTTGTTGTCGGAAAAGGGTTCGAAAGTACAGGTTGCGGGTACGCTTACTTGTAACCCACTTTGTCCATGATTTGTTGAGTTAGTCGAGTGTTGTCTGCCAGCACCTGGGCCGGTGTGACGTCTTGCTTGAAACTGCCAAGCTTTTCAAGTTCTGCGTTCTCCAGCTTCACACCCGCAACCACTGGAAACTCGTTGTTGCCATTGGCAAAGTACGTTTGTGCTTCCGGAGTGGCCAGGTATTCCAGAAACTGAAGTGCTTTGTCGGCATGCGGGGCATTGGCCGCAATGGCACCACCTGAAATATTGACGTGTGTGCCAAAGCTTTGCTGATTGGGCCAAATCAGGCCGGTTTTGCGTACTACTTCCTGGTCTTCGGGTTTGTTAGAGCGCATAAGCCGCACGTAGTAGTACGAGTTACTTAAGGCCACGCCACATTCGCCAGAAGCCACACCCCGAATTTGATCGGTGTCGCCACCCTTGGGTGCCCGCGCCATATTGGCCACTACGTCTTTGGCCCATTGCGTGGCGCCGTATTCCCCCAAATGGCTAATCAGTGAACTCATCAGTGACAGCATGTAGGGGTGCGAGCCGCTGCGTGTGCACACCTGGCCTTTAAGCGCCGGGCTGGCTAAATCCTGATAGGTTTGTACCTGTTCGGGTTTGATGTTTTCCTTGTTGTACACAATAACGCGGGCACGTGCGGAAAACCCATACCACAGGTTGTTTTTGCTGCGAAAGCGCTCTGGAATGGCTTGATTAAGCACGTTGGACTGAATGGGCTGAAACATGTTGTCGCTTTCGGCTTTGGCAAGGCGCGCGGCATCGACCAGCAACACCACATCGGCCGGGCTGCGCGAACCTTCGCTGCGCAGGCGTTCCAGAAGTGCTTCATCGTTCATTTCCAGGCGTTTAATTGCAATGCCTGTTTTTTGGTGAAGTTGTCGTACAGAGCTTCATCCGTGGAGTAGTGACGGGCCGAGTACAGGTTGAGGGTGTTTTCCTCGGCTTTTGCGGCAAATGGCTGAGCCAGCAATACGCCTGCAACGGCAAGCGATTTAACAAGTGTTTTGAAAGTCATGCGTGTACCAGATTGAAAAGAAGTTGGAAAGTCGAAAGTGAAGCCATGCTATCAGAACAAAATGGGAATGTAAACAATAACTGTTCTCATTATCTTGTGCGTGGGGTGTTCGGTTGGTAATCTTTACAGTGCCAGGGTGCGAAAGCATGGGTTTTACGCACAATACGGCGCAAAATCTATGCTACACCCGTATGACCTGAAGACTCGGCTTTGTGATTTTTTAATTCATTGTTTATAAATGAAAATCTAAAAAATCCAAGGGGTATCTTGAAGTTAATCAGAGGCTCCTTAAATGAGTATATATTACATTTTTCCTGCTATATGAAGCCTTACCGGGTAACACCATGAGATTCTGTTTTAGAATTTCATGCCCTGACTGATTCCAGTAACCGAAAGAACAACAAGTGTCAACCTTTACCCACCTATGGAAGAACTATCCTAAACAAGATGAGCTGGAAGCCAAGTGCACCAACAAGCAGCCCGACAGTAATCAGAAGTTTGCCAACTACTGCGCCGTCAACATGAGCGAATGCCTGCACCGATCAGCCATTCAGATTGGTGGCATTACAGGAAACAAGTGTTGGTCGCACTCTGGTCTCAAGCATGTGCTACTGGCACAAGACTTGGCCAACGGGTTAAAAAATGCCACACCGCCCGGCTTTGCCCGTATGGTCAAAGTAAACCCTGCTCGATTCCAAGATGATCTGAAAGACAAAACAGGCGTGATCTTTTTCAAAGACTACTGGCAGCGCGGCAACGAGATTTTTGAGAACCGCAGCGGTGATCACATTGACCTGTGGAATAAAAACCGAATCACGAGTAACCCCATGTGGATTCGAAATATTCTTGAGATTATATGGCCCAATGTGTCAGACCTGAACAAATCACGTGAACTGTGGTTTTGGGAGGTCAAATGAAACGGGTACTTAAGGAACCTCCGATCAACTCGCTGCGGCGCATATTTGGTGGATTCGGGCGCTCGCATTCCGACTCCCCTCAAATCTGCATCCACGGAGTTAATCAGAGGTTCCTTAAATTCACCTTGTACGCCCTGCTCACCGGTGTGCTGACCATAGCCAACATCTACGTTTATGGATGGTCATACTTTACCCAGACCTCGCCTTGGATGTCCGAACCAAGAC
>JAAURO010000292.1 GCA_012032215.1 Limnobacter sp. | reverse complement strand
TAATGCCCTCTTGCTTGCCGCCTCTTTGCTGGCTGCCTATTTGCTGGGCTCTGTTTCGTTTGCGGTATTGGTGTCGCGCGCCATGGGCCTTGCAGACCCGCGCACATTCGGTTCCAAACCCGGGGGCTACCAACGTGCTGCGAACCGGGAACAAGGTTGCTGCCACTGCCACCTTGTTGGGCGATGCCTTGAAAGGCAGCGCAGCAGTGTGCCTGGCGTATGCCTTTCAAGCCCGGCTGGGCTTTACCCAAAGCCACATTGCCTGGATAGGCGTTGCTGCATTTTTTGGTCATGTGTTCCCGGTTTTTCTGAAGTTTAAAGGTGGAAAAGGCGTAGCCACCGCACTGGGTGTATTGCTGGCTTTAAACTGGGTGCTGGGCTTGGCCACCGCCACCACCTGGCTGCTCATTGCGTGGTTTTTCAGGTATTCCTCACTGGCAGCCTTGGTGGCTGCTGCATGCGCGGTGTTTTACCAGATTTTACTATTTGGTATGCAGGGCCAAACAGCGGCCATTGCCTGCATGAGTATTTGCCTCATGTATCGGCACAGAAAAAACATAACCAGACTGCTGGCGGGCACCGAGCCAAGAATTGGCGCATGATTCACTGAACGAATCCTGCCTTCAGCAGGAACTTAACGCACCCTGGCAAACCCCACCTTGCGCAAAGCCTCTGCAACACCTTGGGCCAGTTGCAACGCACCGGGAACAAAAACACGTTTGTTTTGCCCGTTTTGTGCATCAACAGTATTAATATTGCCTCCTATAAAGGTATCCAGCACGGCAGCATAGCTTCCCAGAATAGAGTCAATTTCGGCCGCTTGGTTGTGGCCGGGAACAGACGCTGCAACTGCTGGTGCTTGCAGGGGATCCTGTCCAGAATTCTGGGAAGAGTTTATTAGATCGGTAATCTCTTCCCGTGCGTTCTCAATCAGCGTTGTTTTTAAAATATCTGCCGCCTCTCCACAGGCGATTTTCTGCTCTTCTGTGGGAGCAGTTGAACCACGCATTCGCGCTGTTTGATCCAGATAGAATTCCACAATATCTGGCCCAATCTTGTCAAATTCCTTGCGCAAATTATTACCGAAATTGGGATCAGGGTTCCAGCGCGGCTCCCATTTCAGCACCGGTTCAGGGCTATCATTATCGGGCTTGTGGTCATTAAGCCAGGTAAAACTGTTTGCCAGGTAAATAAGGGCGGGCCAAAATTTTTGCCCGGCTCTGTATGGCCTTCTGAAGCAGCCGTGCTTGTAAGATTACGTCCCACTACAATCAAAGGGAGGCTTTCAACAATTTTGTCTTGCAATTCCTGGTTTCCAGCGATGGCGTTACCCTCGGAATCTTGAATTGTGCATCGTTCACGGAGGCACTTTTCGAAAGCAACCGATGCTTTCTTGAAATCTGCAAGCCGCGCCTCAAGGGCAAGCCTCTTAACCTCGCCCCCAAAATCACGAAAAAGACACAAGTCTTGCGGGAGAGGGTCTAAAAGCAACGCCTGTGTTTCCGTGGGCCTGCTGGCCCAATCATGCCTCTCAGCAGCATGGCGCAGCAGGCTGGCATTTCGCTGCGCATCCGAGGCTTTTTTAGTGGTTCTCAGAAAGGCAGCATCGGTTATACTCGCTTTAGTTTCATTATTCATTCTGTGTACGAGGGAACGCACCTCTCCTTTTGTTCCTTTTAAAGGCCGGCCCCTCAGCCATCTTATCAATCGCCGTGGGAAACGGGTGTTTTTCTGGTACCGCTCCAAACGCCCCAGTGCCCGTGCCTTTATAGCAAGCCTGGTTAGTGGGCCAAGCTCCCCTTCGTTGATAGGGCGATAATCCGACTGTTCTTTTTTCTGGCCACCTGAGGCAAGCCTGTCGTTTCGCGCTTTGTCTGTAATGTTCCGGGTGCTTGAAATAGCAACCTTGCCCATACTTGCCTGTACGTGTTGTGCGATTTTTGCTGTTACCACGTCAAACAAACCATCTCTGCTGATAGAGGTGCCGCCATAGGCAGGACCCAAATTCTGGAAAACACCCTCATAAAAATCTTTAAATGCAGCGCGCAGTTCATCACTTTTGGCTTGGCGTTGTTGAGTGAGTACGGTAGGGTTCTGTATTTTTAAGGCTTCACAAAACGCTTTGTCCTTCTCTTGGTCGGGGCAGGCAAACAGATGCGGTGTACTAAACACCTCATTAACAAGCTTTTGAATATTTCTGGTTTGCAAGGAGGCCGCCACCCGTGCATCAGCAGACACCGAATTAAGCAGCAGCATGGCATCGGCAGCCAAATTCCTGATTGGCAAACCTTCTTTGCGGAAAGATGCATTCTGTTGTATTTTCTGGATTACCTGCTCGAATCTTTCTCCATAAATGTCCCGGTTCAACACGCTGCACATTTCACTAAAAATCCTTACCCCCTTGCAAAACTCCCGTTCGCCACGTTCTCCAAGACTGGTGTGCAGTTGCACTGCCAAGTCTTCTTTACAGGAATTAAAGGGTTTCTCTGAATCAAGCGTGAAGCCGTCAAAGTCCAGATTGCTTTGCATTAAAAACATTTGCAATACCCAAGGGTCGCCCCGTGTAGGTAAAAAAGAACCTGTTGCATCAGAGTGTTTGCCTATTGGAGCAATCGTATTAAGTATTACTTCAGCATTTTCCGGACCGAAGGAGTTCCCGGAAAAACCCTTCACGCCAGAAGTCAAAAGGGTTCTGAGTTGGTGAAAGCCGCTTTCATTAAGGCGCGCACTGTTGTTCAGGTAACTTTCTCCATAAAAATGCAAAAACTCGCAGCTGGCTCTGTGCTTTTTCATTTTATTGCTTCCCACGGCAAGCCTACCGCGAGTGGATATTGTGCGCTCATACACAGCCAGAAATGCGTTGTAAAACTGCTTTGACCGATTCAAACGCGATCCAAGTGAGCTACTCTGGCTTTTGTACATAAAATTTTGAAATACTGAACCTTGGGCCAACAGATTGCTCTCCGCAGCAAGGTCCTCTGGCAAAGAGTTGTGCAACGCGCTGGATGCAGCATCTACAGAATGCGTTGTTTCGCCTGTTGCCGACCCTTCCCTGCTGGAACCCCTGGAAAGGGAAGACATGCGCAATAAAGGCGGGGGGCCGTCATTGGCATTGCAACCATATAACAGATTTAAATGTGTCCTGAAAGGTAATTTTCCAGGATCTGAATGTCTATCACTCACCC
>JAAURO010000291.1 GCA_012032215.1 Limnobacter sp. | reverse complement strand
GCAACCGTGGTGCATGCACTGCGCCGCCACAATTTGAAGTACGGCATGGTTACCATGTGCATAGGCACGGGCATGGGTGCTGCAGGTGTGTTGGAGCGGGTGTAAGGGGGTGCAGGCTGCATTTATTTTCCAGTTCCTGCGCAACTGCCTGTAGTGTGTTGTCAGGGTTAAGCCACTCGGTTTTTTTGAACAAAAAGGAAGCTGTTCATGTATTCTGTTGATAAGCCATCGGTTTTTCCAAACATTAAGCTGCCTGCAGAACGCACGGGTATGAACCGCGCGGCAACCATGAAACCGGGTAGCAAATTTATGGAAACAGTACAGGTATTGGCTCAAAGCTTAACTGCTATGGCGTTTTCTGCCCGGCGCATCGCCAGCTTGGTTAATCTGCAAAAGCAAAGCTTGAATGGTCCGGATGCACAAGACGAAATGAGTGGCTCGGAAGTTGAAGAAGACATGGCCGCGCTGCTGACAACCTGGGACCTGCTTGTAACGCAGTTGAATGCGATTCGTCTTGTCGGCTATGAGACAGCACAACACCTTGAGACTTTTATGAAGGCCACACCAGGCCGCCCACTGCCTTCAGCGCGTGAAATAGGTTTTTATATTCTGGGTGCCAAACCTGCTGTACTGAAAGCCAGCAAAGAGCTACAAGGAATTGCGCAAGAATTGTCGCTTTTGGAAATAGTCGATCCCGAACCGCTTCCCGAAACCCACGTCCAGCAGCTGGAAGCCTATATCAACAATTGCCTGCCATCAGGCTTTGCCAACGAATAGCTTGTGTGCCTTGCGCTCCCTTGGGGGCACCGTTTCAGGTAGCATAAAGCTCTGGTTTTAGCTGGCGGTATTCATGGTGACTCCACTCTCTGACATTCTTTGCAGTCGCAAGCTCGATGGCGACTGGGTTACGTTTACCCCCACACAAGACTGGGCCCAGGGACGCACCTTGTTTGGGGGTTTTCTGGCAGCACTGGCGGTGGTGGCTATGCGCGACACCCTTGCGCTGGATATTCCGCTGCGAGCCCTGCAAACCAATTTTATTGGGCCTGTGTCGCCGGGCGAGGTTGCGTATCGCACGCGTTTGTTGCGACAAGGCAAAAATGTGTGCCAGGCGCAAACCGAAATTTTTAGCGATGAAACCCTGTGCGGCATTGTGGTAGGTGTGTTTGGGGCGGGCAGAGAATCGTCGCTGGGTGCCCGTAGCCCCAGGCAGCAGCCTTTTCCCCGAGCCGTAGAAGAGGCTTTGCCTTTGCCTTATCTCAAAGATGTTACACCCGAGTTTTGCAGCACGTCGATTTACGCCTGGCACAAGGCCAGGTGCCCTATGCCGGACAGGGCGACTGGTCTTCTGGCATGTACCTGCGCACGCCTGATCAACACCTCAGCCCGGAAGTGCAGGTGGTGTTGCTCTCGGATGGCCCGCCCACGCCAGCTTTGTCTTTTTTCAAAGGTGCCGTATGGCCAGTTCAGTAGCATGGTCACTTGAGTTGCCTTTGCTGCCAGCCCAGCCCTTTGCGGAGGGCTGGTTTCAGGCAGGTGTAGAGGTGGTGGTTGCTGCCGAAGGCTACACCAACATGCGCACGCATTTGTGGTCTCCGCATGGGCAGTTGTTGTCGTTGGGCACGCAAGTGGTGGCAGTGTTTGGTTAAGGCCTGCGGCTGGGGGTAGTCTAATTTGGCCGCATGTGCGTTGTAATGTGTTATAACATGTTCATACATACTTACACACGGCCTATACATAGGTAATTGCTATGGTGCAAGCGCACTCAAGCCCCCCAGAAGAACCAGCAAGCCAGGCTTGCACGGCGGCCTCTGCTGGCAAACCTGAACTTCAGGCAGGCATAAACCGTTTGGATTCCAACCAGGTAGTGCCTTTGTACCACCAGATCTACCTGATTCTGCGCGAAAAAATCATTGAGGGCCACTACGACACCAAGCCCTTGCCGGGCGAACTGGTGCTTGTGCAGCAATTTGGGGTGTCGCGCGTTACCGTGCGCCGTGCTATCCAGGATTTGGTGCACGAAGGCCTCGTGGCCAGGGGGCGCGGCAAGGGCACTTTTGTAAGGCCTCGGGGTGCGCAAAGCCCGCAAGGGCAGCACGCCATGCTCAGCGATTCTGCCATGCGTCTGCAAGCCAGCGGCGATTCTTCCGATTTGCAGCTTATTACGTCCAAACGCATTTTGCCGGGCGAAGACATTGCGCGCGCGCTCCACTTGCCCCGCGATGCAGTGGTAGAGCAGCTTGTGCGAATTCGGCGGTTTAACGACCAGCCCATTGCCCACTTAACCAGTTACATTCCCGAAGATTTGTCTGGGCGCATTTGCCGCAGGCGTCTGCGCGAGCGGCCTATTTTAACCTTGCTCGAAGAAGCCGGTATAAAGGTAGCCAAAGCCCGGCAAACCATCACCGCGCGCTTGGCCGATGCCGATGTGGCGTTGGGCCTGGCTGTGCCCGTAGGCGCCCCTTTGCTGGCCATTGCGAGAGTGGCTTTTGATGAAAGCGGTCGGCCTGTTCAGTTGCTGAAAGGGCTGTACCGACCAGACCGATACGACTACCGCATTGAACTTTCCCGCAAGCAGATTGGCGGCCAGGCCGCCTGGCAGCACAGCAGCGAAGTAGAGTTTGCCTTTGAAGTGCAGCCCGAATCTCAGGAATTCTGAGCGCTTGCATTCACCATGCGCGGCTTGCGGTTTTCATCGACTGCTACGTAAGTGACATACGCTTCGGTTACTTTCACCGCTTGGTCGGGGTGGCGTGCCCGCTGGGAATACACTTCTACGTAAATGCGCATGGATGTGCGGCCCACGTGTTCGAGCGTGGCGTAAAAACTGCACAAATCGCCTACAAAAACCGGTTCCTTGAACACAAAAGAATTAACCGCCACGGTAACCACGCGGCCCCTGGCATGCGACACTGCAGCCACCGAGCCTGCCAGGTCTACTTGTGCCATAATCCAGCCGCCAAATACATCACCACTGGAATTGGAATCTTTGGGCATTGGAATAACCCGCAGGGTGGGTTGCTTGTCGGCAGGCAAGCTGCAGGGGTGGTTGGTCAGACATGGTTTGATGCGGTAGTGGTGGCTAAAATGCTGAGTGTAAAAGAAAAGCTTTCTGGGATGGGGCTTTTTGTTCAGTTTACAATACCTGCGTTTTCCCGGTGTGCTTAACTTTTCGTACTGAGGCGC
>JAAURO010000290.1 GCA_012032215.1 Limnobacter sp. | reverse complement strand
AAACCCACCTCAGAAAACAGTATTTACGCCCACACGGCCATTTTTGAATGGCAAGCATAGCGCCTGGCTCACCCCCAGCACCCAATACTGGCCCGCCACCACAGCCCACGAGGCTTGGAGCCAGTACAATAAGGGGCTTTTTCTGATAAAGCGCACTAAAAAGCGCACTTCTTTTTAACCATCCTGCAACCGAGGCGTTTCCCATGCTGACCTTTCAACAGGCCATCCTGACTTTGCAACACTACTGGGACAAACAGGGCTGCGCGCTGCTTCAACCATTCGACATGGAAGTAGGCGCAGGCACCAGCCACACCGCTACCTTTTTGCGCGCCTTGGGCCCCGAGCCTTGGAATGCCGCCTATGTTCAGCCTTCGCGCAGGCCCAAAGATGGCCGCTACGGCGAAAACCCCAACCGCATGCAGCACTACTACCAGTTTCAGGTAGTGCTTAAGCCCTCGCCAGAAAACATCATCGACCTGTACCTGGGCAGCCTGGAAGCCCTGGGCATTGATACCCGGCAAAACGATGTGCGCTTCGTGGAAGACAACTGGGAAAACCCCACGCTGGGCGCATGGGGCCTGGGTTGGGAAGTGTGGCTAAATGGCATGGAGGTAACGCAGTTTACCTATTTTCAGCAGGTAGGCGGCATTGATTGCAAGCCAATTCTGGGCGAAATTACCTACGGCATTGAAAGGCTGTCCATGTACCTGCAGGGCAAAGAAAACGTGTACGACCTGGTGTGGACCGAGCGCGAAGAGCAAGGCCAGCTTAAAACTCTCACCTACGGCGATGTGTTTCACCAAAACGAGGTGGAACAATCGGCCTACAACTTCGAACACAGCAACACCGAGGTGCTGTTCCGGCATTTTAACGACCACGAGCAGGAAGCCTCGCGCCTGGTGCAAACCGGCCTTGCGCTGCCCGCTTACGAACAAATTCTGAAAGCCGCCCACACCTTCAACCTGCTTGATGCACGTGGCGCTATTTCCGTCACCGAGCGCGCAGCCTACATTGGCCGCATTCGCACACTGTCGCGCCTGGTGGCGCAAGCCTACTTCGATTCCCGGGAAAAACTCGGCTTCCCCATGTACCCTGCCACCCCAGAAAACGTGGCCACACTGTAGCCCCGCCAACCCCACTGTGTGAATTCCATGCATAACCCGCAAAGCCAAACCAACACCATGAACCCCACATTACTGGTTGAACTGTTTACCGAAGAACTGCCACCCAAAGTGCTCAAACAACTGGGCCAGGCTTTTGCCGATTTGCTGACCGAGCACTTAAAGCAGGCGGGGCATTTGTCGGGGGCAGCCAAACCCGCGTGTTTGCCAGCCCAAGGCAGGCTGGCCTGCACAATTTCAGACGTGCTGGCACGCAGCCCTGACAAACCTGAAAAAACCCGCCTGCTGCCCGTTAAAATTGGCCTGGATGCCAGCGGCAAACCCACCGCCCCACTGCTTAAAAAACTGGCCTCGCTGGGGCTGGAAAATTTCAGCCTGACTGATTTACTGACCGAATCCGATGGCAAGCAAGAAGTGCTGTGTGTAAACCGCACCCTCGAAGGCCAGCAGCTTGAAACCAGCCTGCAAGCAGCCCTTGAACAAGCCACCACCAGATTGCCTATTCCCAAAATCATGAGCTACCAACTGGCCAGTGGCGACACCGTGCACTTTGTACGCCCCGTGCACAAACTGGTGGTACTGCATGGCGACAAGGTGGTACCCGTGCACATCCTTGGCCTGGAAGCCAACCGCATTACCCGCGGCCACCGTTTTATGGGCCAAGGCATAGTGAACATCGCCAGCGCCGAAAGCTACGCGCAACAACTGGAAACCGAAGGCAAAGTGATTGCCTGCTTTGAAAAACGCCAGGCCCTGATTGCCCAACAACTGGTCAGCCTGGCAGGCACAAGCCAGGTAGTAGCCCCACCCGAACTGCTGGAAGAAGTCACTGCCCTGGTAGAATGGCCCGCAACCTACGAAGCCCACTTTGATGCCGAGTTTTTGCAAGTGCCACAAGCGTGTTTAATTTTAACCATGCAGGCCAACCAGAAATACTTTGCACTCACCGATGCCACAGCACAGGCACGCCCCACCGGCAACGCAACGTCTGCGCAAGGCACCATGCAAACCGGTTTCTGCTGGTTTCCAACCTGGCCACGCCAACACCCGAACTTGTTGTTTCCGGCAACGAACGCGTGCTGCGCGCCCGCTTGGCCGATGCCAAATTCTTTTTCGATCAAGACCGCAAAAAACGCTGGAAAGCCGCCTTCCCGGCCTGCAAAACGTGGTCTATCACAACAAACTCGGCACCCAAAAAACCGCAATGCCCGCCTGGTAGCACTGGCCGGGCACTTGGCAGCCCCCTGTGGAGCCAACCCCGCACACGCGGCCCGCGCAGCCCTGCTGTGCAAAGCCGATTTGCTCACCGACATGGTAGGCGAATTCCCGGAATTGCAAGGCACCATGGGCGAACACTACGCCCTGCACGATGGCGAGCCCCCCGAAGTAGCCCAAGCCATTGCCGACCACTACCGCCCCCGTTTTGCAGGCGATGCATTGCCACGCAACCCGGCAGGACTTACCGTGGCGCTGGCCGACAAACTCGAAACCTTGGTAGGCATTTATGGCATTGGCCTGATACCCACCGGCGACAAAGACCCCTTCGCCCTGCGCCGCCACGCTTTGGGAGTGGTACGCATGGTGATTGAACACAAAGTGGCTTTGGATATACCCGCAACCTTGCAAAAAACCGCCAGCCTGTTTGACACATTTACCGACTTCAAACCAGAACACCTTGCGGGCCTGTATGGCTTTGTGATCGACCGCCTGAAAAGCTACCTGAAAGACCAAGCCTATACTGCCGCCGAAGTCGATTCCGTTGTGTCTCAAAGCCCCGCCTTTTTTGCAGACTTGCCAGCACGCCTGAATGCCGTGCGCCAATTCAGCCAACTGCCCGAAGCCCAGGCTTTGGCCGCAGCCAATAAACGCATTGGCAACATTCTGAAAAAAGCAGGCAACACGGGGCTTGAACCCGCCACACCCATTCAAGCTGAACTGCTGCTGGAAGCGGCAGAAAAAAACCTGTTTGCGCACCTGCAAACCATTCGGCCCAGCGTAGAACACGCTTACCAGCAAAGCGATTTCACCCAAAGCCTGCTGCTGCTGGCCCCCTTAAAAGCCGATGTGGATGCTTTTTTTAACCAGGTAATGGTCAT
>JAAURO010000289.1 GCA_012032215.1 Limnobacter sp. | reverse complement strand
CGGAGAGCGCAGGCGGGGTTTCGAACAGTCCTCGAACCGAGGCATCAGCCGGGTTGGGGTGAAAGGCGCTGCAGACGCGGTGAAACGCGATTCACGGTTTCGAACAGTCCTCGAACCCGAGGCATCAAGCCGGGGTTGGGGTGACAAGGCGGTATACAAGCGACAAAGCGGTGCAGAAATACCTATTTACCCAATGCTTCGCGAATGACTTTCTCGAATTCTTCCATGAGTTGGGGCCTAACGCGCATCAGGGCACGCTCAAAGAGTTCGGGCAGTTGTGCACGCAAAATTTCAAGTTGTGGATCACTGGCACGGCTGGTAGTAGAGCTGTCGATTTGTTCTAGCCCTGATTCTATGACTTCAGTTAGCAAGGGCGGGCCGCCCTGAAATGAGTCGTGCATGTGCGTGCTCCTTGGTCAGGTTTTTTGTATTTCTTAAAAGCGGTTTAGCCGCGCTCAAAGGTTTGTAGGGGGTAGCCTCTGTCTTTGTAAAACTTGTAGCGTTCTCGTGCCTGTTGTTTTGCGGGTTCGGTCGTGCCTACAATTTCAATCAGTCTGTCAAAGCGTGCGAAGAAGGGTGCACACTCGGAATCCAGGTTTATCAGCAAATCGTAGTGCACAATGTCTTCAGCCTGGTGGGTGAGCACAATCGGCGATTGTTGCACGGCGGCGGTGCCGGTTTTTGCATGGGGCAGAAAGTCGTCTTCAGAGAAGCTCCAAAGCAGCTGATCCAGTTGCGCCAGCACGGTGTCGTCCTTGCAGAACACCACTGGCTTAAGGCCGCTGCCATAGGCTTTGCGCACCAGCCTGCAGGTGTAAAGCAAGGCGTCTTCTACGTGTAAATGAAAGTCTATTCGGGTCATTGGTTCGATTTGGGGGCCTTTTTGGCGCTTCGTTGCAAAATGAATTCGGTGAGCAGGGGTACTGGCCTGCCGCTGGCCCCTTTGGCGAACCGCTTGCCCAAGCGGTGCCTGCAATATCCAGGTGGGCCCAGTTGTAGGCCTGGGTGTATTTGTTCAAAAAGCAGGCGGCTGTGACGCTGCCTGCCTCGCGCCCACCGATGTTGGCCATGTCGGCAAAATTGCTTTTTAGCTGTTCGGCATATTCATCGTCCAGGGGGAGGCGCCATGCGGTATCCAGGCTGTTTTGCCCGGCTTGCAGCAGTTCTTGTGCCAGTTCTTCCTGGGGGCTGAACAGCCCGCTGTGCACTTTCCCCAAAGCAATAACGCAGGCCCCGGTTAATGTGGCTACATCTATGACCGCAGCAGGCTTAAAGCGCTCTACATATGTCAGTGCATCGCACAAAATCAGGCGGCCTTCGGCATCGGTGTTCAAGATTTCAATGGTTTGGCCCGACATGCTGATCACCACATCGCCGGGTTTGGAGGCATTGCCTGCGGGCATGTTTTCAGCGGTGGGCACTACTACTATTACATTAATTGGCAGTTTGAGTTCTGCCACAGCTTGCAGGGTGCCCAGCACGCTGGCGGCTCCGCACATGTCGTATTTCATTTCGTCCATGCCTGCGCCGGGTTTTAAGGAAATACCACCGGTATCGAAGGTAATGCCTTTGCCCACCAATACCACCGGTGCTTCTTTGGCGTTTTTGGCACCCGAGTAGGTAAGCACTATCAGTTTGGGTGGCTCAGTAGAGCCCTTCGCTACAGAAAGCAGGCTGAACATGCCCAGACTTTGCATTTTCCGGGCATCCAGAATGTCTGCTTCCAGTTTGTATTGCCTGGCCATGGCCTTGGCGGTTTCGGCCAGGTAGCTGGGCGTGCAGATGTTGGCTGGCAGATTGCCCAGATCGCGGGTAAGTTGCATGCCTTTGCCCACGGCCAAGCCTGTGGCAATGCCTTTTTCAATGGCCTTGGCGGTGGCTTTGGTGCTGGCCAGTTCGTAGGTGTGCAGGGGGAGGGTGTCTTCGCTTTTTTTGCAGGCATCAAACACGTACTGGCTTTCTATCAGTGTGCGTGTGCACAGGGCTGCTGCGGTTTCGTGGGTGGAGTGTTCAGGAATTTCCTGGTTCAGCGCGAAAAAAACCGTGTTGCCCTCTAGTTGGGCAAGCGCACCCGAAGCGGCTTTGGTGGCTTTGCGCAGCGTTTGCGGCGTTGGTTTTTTTGAGTCGCCCAAGCCAACCAGCACGTAAATCAAGCTGTTTTTTTTGTGTGTGTTAAAAACCGTGGTGGTGCCTACAGCGCCTGCCTTGCGCTTGAGTTTGAGCTGGGCAGAAAGCAGACCTTGGGTTTCCTGATCAAAATGCTGGGCAGTGGCGCTGAGTGTGGCACTGCTTGCTGTTTTGCTTTTGCTGCTGGGGTGGTGTTCGTACACGCCCACCACCACGATGCTGCCTGCCTTGGGGGCCGATTGCCCCAGCCGCACCTGCGCAACATTTCCGTTGCCCGCCTTGAAGGCGAACATGGCTGGAGCTGTTGCTTTCTTAGAGGCTCCTGTTTTTTTGGCGGTTTTTTTGGGGAGTGGGCTTTGGGCTGTTTTGCTGGATTTCTCTGTCATGGTTTTGGCCTTGTTGTTGAGCACTGCCTCTATTTGCAGTCCAAATACGCGTCTAAAACGTTTGCATGCGACAATCTGGCATTATTCACCGCCCATGACAAGCCCTTGTCCGGCCTTCTGCAAAACATGATTTTCAAAACAGCTTTTCAACGCGAATTTTCGGCGCTTGCCGGGGCTACATTTGTGGCGCTGTTTTCTATTATTGTCACCACAGTGCTGGTGCGCACGTTGGGGCAGGCCGCTGGTGGCAAGGCCGACAACAGCGAGGTGTTCACCCTTATTTTGCTGGGTGGGCTGCAATACTTGCCGCCTGCGCTGGTTATTCGTAGTCGCGAGAAATTCCAGCTTCATCTACAAGGGCCGCTTGGTCGACGTAAAGGAGGTCGGCCGAGAATTGGGTGTGCGCTACGTTCTGCAAGGGAGCGTCCGCAAAGTCACTCATCGGCTGCGTATCACGGCCCAGCTTGTCGATGCGGTTTCGGGACCAAACCTTTGGGCCGACCGCTTCGAGGGGACCTTGGAAGACGTGTTCGAACTTCAGGATCAGGTGACGACACGCGTGATCGCCGCGATCTCACCACAGCTCGAGAGAGCCGAAATTGCGCGCGCCAAGCGCAAACCCACGGAGAGCCTCGATGCCTACGACGTCTATTTGCGTGGGATGGCGGCCATGCATCAATGGACGAGAGAAGGCACGGATGAAGCTTTGC
>JAAURO010000288.1 GCA_012032215.1 Limnobacter sp. | reverse complement strand
TGTGGCCAGTTCGGTGCGAAACCCCCAGTCCTTGTTCCACTGCGACCCCAAACCCACCCCGATTCCGTTCAGAATACCCACCGTGCCATACACCCGGCCAAGACTTAAATCGCCCGCCTGCGCCCACACAGGCAAGGCCGCCAAAACTGCAGTAGCCAATATTTTTTTATGCATTGCTTTTCTCCTCAATCAACGTGAACCACCAAAAAAGACCTTCGCTTTAAAAAGCTTCGTTGTGTTTTCTTCCTGCCTGTGCAGTTTTTTTAAAGAATACACGAACACTTTTTCCAACACCCTTGAATTTCAAGGAAAAAGCAGGTTTGCAAAGGCAAACTGTGGTCACTGCCTCCCCTGACTTGCAAAATTGAACGAATTCGGTTACAGTTGCTGGCTTTTTTGGGCACTGCAAAAGCGGCGCAAAACAGGCCAAAGCCACTTTTAAACACTTGGAAAGTAATCGGGTTTAAGACTGCGGGTTTAAGACTGTGGCTTTTACACTGCGCGGGTTTAGCACTGGTTCAGTGCTGGTTGGGTTTATTTGCTTAGATAAATTTGCTTAGATAAGGCATCAACTCAGGCGACTCCCCAGCAACTAAAAATCAGGCAAAATTCGGCAAAATAACCCGGTCGGCTACCAACACGGAGCAATCATGAAAAAAGACACTCACCCAGAATACCGCGACGTTCTCTTTGCAGACATGTCGAACGGCTTTAAATTTGTGTGCCGTTCTACCGCCACAAGCCGCGAAACCGAAGAATTCGAGGGCAAAACCTACCCGCTCATCAAGCTGGATGTGTCTTCCGAGTCACACCCTTTCTACACCGGCGCCCAAAACCAAATCGTGGATACCGCGGGTCGCGTTGAAAAATTCCGTCAGAAATTCAATCGCTTCAAGAAATAATCTATACTCGTTTTTAAGCGCAACAGTGGCAGTGCAGGGCTTAACAAGCCTGCGGGCCCTGCGCAACCCTTAAGCCTTGCGCCCTGGTATTCTTCTACCATAGCTGGAAAATCATAATATGGCATAGATTTTGCGGTTCTTTTTTACCATGGCACTTGGGGTGTGGCTCCCGGCGATTCAAGCGGTGTCCGCCGTCTGCGGTTTTATCTTGCGAAGGGTCAAGGCCGGGCATGTTTGACACCGAGGCGCCGAGGCGAGTTAACGGCCGCCGAGCAAGTAAAGCCGCAGGCGGGGTTTCGGGCAACGCCTAGCCGGAAGGCATGCCCCAAGGCCATGGCAAGAAAGCAGAACCGGAAAGACCATGCCATATTATGATTTTCCAGCTATAACAACAAGAGCCATTGCCATTGATAAACACTGCCAACAACGCCAGGCTTTCCCACCGCGTCCTGTGGGGCCTTACCTTTTTGTACATTGTACCTGGCCTGTTTTCCAGATCACCCTGGAAACCAGACGACGCCATTGGCTTTGGCCTTTCCTGGCATTTTGCCCAAGCCCCTTTCAGCCAGTGGTCGTTTGGCCAGATTGGCGACCGCGTGTTTGCCCAAGAGGGCCTACTTAGCGCCTGGCTAGGTGGGCTGCTTGGCAAACTCGGGCTGCTGCTGGATATTCCGCCCGATTGGCTAGACGACTTCATGCGCCTGGGCAATGTGTTCTGGCTGGCGCTCACCGCCTGGGCCGTGTGGCAAACCACCTTCTGGCTGGCAAAACGGGCCGAGCTTCAACCAGAAAACCCCTTGGGCAATGCCCCCACGCGCACCGAATACGCCCGCACTGTGGCAGATTCTTCCGTGCTGTGCCTGTTGGGCACGCTGGGGCTTTTGGTGCGTTCGCACTTTCAGGTGGCCGAACTGGCCGAGCTTTCTGGCATTGCTGTCATGCTGTATGCCGCGGTGCGCGCGCTCGACAAACCGATTGGTGCAGGCTGGTATCTGGGCACCGGCATTGTGCTTGCCTTTTTTGCACGTGGCTTTGCGCACTGGCTGCCTTTTTTGGCGCTGCTGCTGTTCAGTGCCTGCATACACCCTGCGCTGCGGTTTGGTTTGTTCAAACGCTTGCTGCGCGCCGCCCTGGTGGTGGCCATTGCGTTTTTTCCCTGGTTTTTCTGGCTGCAACACAGCCCGGAAAGCCAAGAGTGGTGGAACAGCTGGCTACGCTGGAACCTCGACCGCTATTTGCTGCTAGATGCCAACACCAACCTCAGCACCCACTTGGTTACCACCACCATTAAAACGCTGGCCTGGTTTTTGTGGCCCGTGCTGCCGCTCTCCGGCTGGACGCTCTGGCGCTACCGCCATGCCCTGGTTGAAGCGGGCTTGCGTATTCCCACTGCGGCCACAGCTGCGGGCCTGCTGGTGCTGTTTTCACCAACCCCTCCGAAGAAGCCAACTACATGCCACTTATTCCGGGCCTGTGCGTGCTGTCGGCGTTGGGGCTTTCTACCATGCGGCGTAGCCTGGTGGGCTTAATCGATTGGTTTGCCTTGCTGTGCTTTAGCGCCGGGGCTGTGCTGGTGTGGGTAGGCTGGAGCGCGGCCACATTTGGCTGGCCCGCCAAAGTGGCGCAAAATTTTGAAAAACTGTCCCCGGGGTATCAGGCCTCCATGCCGGGGGTGGAATTTGCGCTTGCAGTGCTTGCCAGTATGGCGTGGGTAGTGCTGGTGGTGTGGCGCACCCGCCGCGCGGGTGGCTCGGGGTCTATCTGGCGCCCAATGGTGCTGACCAGTGGTGGTGTTACCCTTATTTGGCTTTTACTGATGACCCTTTGGGTACCGCGTCTGGATTACGCTAAAAGCTTCAAGCAAGTGGCCATTCAAATGCAAACCGCCATGCAACCCACGGGCAAGGCAGGCCTGGTTATAAACCCTGGGGAAACCTGCATTGTGGATTACGGTTTAGGCTACCCGCAGCGCGCCCTGATGCAATACCACTCGGGGCTGGCGTTTAAAACAGGATTAAAAGCAGGCAAGCGCTGCAACTACTTGCTGCTGCAAGACGACAAACGCAGCGATTTTGCGGCGTTAAAGGCTTTTCAGGCCGAACATGCCGGGCAGTGGGAAACCCTGTGGACCGGCAACCGAAACTCAGACCGCCACGAAAGGCTGGTGTTGCTTAGGCGGATTCCGCAGGCACAGGCACAATAAAATGTTCGCGGTAGTGCTTGAGTTCATCGATAGATTCCAGAATATCGGCCAGCGCCGTGTGCTTGGTTTTTTCACAAAACTTTTGGCCACCGCAGGATTCCAGCGCCGCGCCAGCATCCTTCAAGGTGCTTACATCCACATTGCGGT
>JAAURO010000287.1 GCA_012032215.1 Limnobacter sp. | reverse complement strand
ATGGCAGATTGCCAATGCCACTGGTAGGCGCGATTGGATTCGAACCAACGACCCCCACCATGTCAAGGTGGTGCTCTAACCAACTGAGCTACGCGCCTGTGCGAAGGCGCTAAGTATACAAGATTTGCCGGGCGTGTCAATCATGTTGGTGAGCAGGCCCCTGTGGTGGGTTGATGGGCTATTGGGTGGGTTGTAGCCATTTTACAAGGGTGTCCAGCCCGCCGTGGTTGATGCAGAAATCGGTTTGTGCCTGCACGGCTGGTTTGGCACGAAACGCTACGCTGGCGCCCGCAATGCGCATCATTTCCAGGTCGTTGGCGCCATCGCCTATCACCAGTGCCTGCGCGGGCGTGCAGCCTAGCCGTGCGCAGGTTTGCTCAACGGTGTCGCGCTTTAGGGCGGCGTCTACAATCGGCCCTGTTACGCGGCCGGTCAGCTGGCCGTTTACGATTTCCAGCGTGTTGGCGCGGGTAAAGTGCAGGCCCAGCTGGTGTTGAAGACGTTCGGTAAAGTAAGTAAAACCGCCCGAAACCAACAGGGTTTTCCAGCCCGCCTGTTGGGCAAAACCCAGCAGTTCCCGGGCGCCTGGCGAAAGTGCCAATCGTTCGGTGAATACGGCTTCCAGGGCACTTTCGGGTACGCCTTTGAGCAAGGCTACGCGGCGGTTCAGGCTGTCGGAGAAATCTTTTATTTCCCCGCGCATGGCGGCTTCTGTAATGGCGGCCACCTCGGCTTTTTTGCCGACGAAGTCGGCAATTTCGTCGATGCACTCAATGGTAATCAGGGTGCTGTCCATGTCCATGACCAGCAGCTTGAACTGGTCTGCGGCAAACTCGCGTTCCAGCACGGCGCAATCCATGTTGAATGTGGCGCTGGCCTGTGCCAAGGCGGCTTTGAGGCTGGCCTTGGGTAGGGCAATGGCATCAGTAACAGGTATACGACAAGTGCCGTTTCCGGCTGAATACCAAAGGCGGGAATACCCAGCCCTTTGAGCACGGTTTGAACGTGGTTGATGGCCAGGGTGGGAGAAGAGAAAAACAGGGTGGTCATGGGGGCGAGTACAGGTCAATGAGGGCCAATTGTATAATGCGCAACGGGGTTTGCGTTATCTGTTCTGCTTTCTTCCTCACGTAGGTCAGCCATCAAGCTTAACACTGTGCACAAACCCGCTTCTTTCGCGTCATTGCGCTGTGGGGTGTGGCTCCTGGCAATTCAAGAATCGTTTGCTCTTCACCATGGGTAGTTTTTGTGTTGTTTACCGCAAGGTTTTAAACAGGTTTTTCAAAAACTGCACCCGTTCAGCCTGGTTTGCAATAGGGCGGTTAATTCTTAGCCGCTCTGGCCCTGCCAGTTTAATGTCTTTTTCCTGCTGAATCAGCGTAATAATTTTGCCTGGGTCTACCTTGGGCCGTGCTTGAAACACAATCACTGTGGCTTCGGCCGAGCTGTCTATTTTTATTACACCCAATTGGTCGGCCAACAGGCGCAGGCGGTGGGTTTCCAGCAGGGTTTTGGCGGCATCTGGCAATTTGCCAAAGCGGTCTATCAGTTCTTCAGACAGGGCGGCTATGGCATCCAGGCTGGTGCAGTTGGCCAGCTTTTTGTACAGGCTTAGCCGTTCGTGCACATCGCCGCAGTAGTCATCGGGCAACAGTGCAGGGGCGTGCAGGTTAATTTCTGCTACGGCATTCAACGGGCTGGTTAAATCGGGTTCTTCGCCATTTTTCAGGCAGCGCACGGCGTGGTTTCAGCATGTCGGTGTACATCTGAAACCCCACTTCGTGCACGTTGCCAGACTGGTTGGCCCCCAGCACTTCACCTGCACCACGTATTTCGAGGTCGTGCATGGCCAGATAAAAGCCGCTGCCCAGGTCTTCCATGGCGGTAATGGCTTCCAGGCGCCGTTGGGCGGTTTTGCTCAGGCCTTCCTCGGAATTCACCATGAGGTAGGCATACGCCTGGTGGTGCGAGCGCCCCACGCGCCCGCGCAACTGGTGCAGTTGGGCCAGGCCGAATTTGTCGGCGCGGTGAATCACAATCGTGTTGGCAGTGGGAATGTCGATGCCGGTTTCAATAATGGTGGTGCACAGCAGTACGTTGAAGCGTTGCTGGTAAAAATCGCGCATGATGCGTTCCAGATCGCGCTCGGGCATCTGGCCGTGGGCAATGCCAATGCGCGCTTCGGGCAGAATTTTTCCAGCGCTTCTTTGCGGTTAACAATGGTGCTTACTTCGTTGTGCAGGTAGTACACCTGGCCGCCGCGTTTAAGTTCGCGCAAAATGGCTTCGCGCACTACGGAATCGGTTTCGCGGCGCACAAAGGTTTTAATGCTCAGGCGGCGTTGCGGGGCGGTGGCAATCACGGAAAAATCGCGAATGCCTTCCATGCTCATGGCCAATGTGCGCGGAATAGGGGTGGCGGTCAGTGCCAGCACATCTACCTCTGCACGCAGGTTTTTCAGCGCCTCTTTCTGGCGCACGCCAAAGCGGTGTTCTTCGTCAATAATGACCAACCCCAAACGTGAAAATTCAATGCTGGAAGAAAGCACCTTGTGGGTGCCAATCACAATATCGGCCTTGCCCTCGTTAATAAGCCCAATGCTTGCAGCCATTTCTTTGGCGCTTTTAAAGCGCGACAATTCCACCACTTTCACAGGCCAATCCGAAAACCGGTCCGAGAAGGTTTGGAAGTGCTGCTCTGCCAGCAAGGTGGTGGGTGCCAAAAGCACCACCTGCTTGCCATCCATCACACTGACAAACGCCGCACGCAAGGCCACTTCGGTTTTGCCAAAGCCTACATCGCCGCACACCAGGCGGTCCATGGGGCGGGGTGAAAGCATGTCGGTGATTACCGCTTCAATGGCGGCAGCCTGATCTGCGGTTTCGTCAAAGCCAAATTTTTCAACAAACGCGGCATAGTGGTCGGCTTCCAGTTTAAAACTGTGGCCTTTGCGCAGGGCGCGTCGGGCATACAGGTTCAGCAGTTCGGCAGCGGTGTCTCGCACCATTTTGGCGGCCTTGTTGCGTGCTTTTTCCCATTGGCCACTGCCCAAGGCGTGCAGGGGGGCGTTTTCCGGGTCGGCACCGCTGTAACGGGCAATCACGTGCAGTTGCGCCACCGGCACAAACAGGTTGGAACCATTGGCGTATTCCAGGTGCAAAAATTCCGATTCGCCTTCGCCCAGGTCCATGTTGTTCAGGCTCAGGTAACGGCCTATGCCGTGTTGCTGGTGAACCACCGGGTCGCCAACTTTC
>JAAURO010000286.1 GCA_012032215.1 Limnobacter sp. | reverse complement strand
TTTATAGAAGGATCGTCATCTTCAAGCAACTGATTTTTCCTAAAATTGCTCTATTTCACTATGCCATCTTACTATATTTTTAGAAAGAGAGTTAATTGCCTGCGAACAAAAATAATCAGGAGAGGTTGGCACTATAAAATAGTCGCTAGACATTAATATTACTTCGTTAAGACCACCAACATTTGGGCTCAAATCGAAAAGCACATAATCTGCATTTATTTTATCAGCAATTAATTGCAGTATTTTGGCAAGCTGCCAGGTATGTTTTTAGTTGCCGGAATTCCTGAAGCTATTTTCAAAGAAACACTTATTTGAGAGTCTAAATCCGAAATATCTAAATGCCCCGGCAAAAGAAATAAGTTATGGTTCTTTGTGCCCAACACATTGGCTTTATTGTTTTGCATAAAGGAATCAGGCGTAACGCCATCGATCAATGCATCAACAATAGGTTTTAAAGTCAATTTCTCTCTGTTCAGATAAAACGACTCCATATGCTCTTCATCAAGAGCATTAAACCCAAAACCAATCCAGTCAAATTACATTGTGAGTCCAAATCAACAATCAAAACTTTTTTCCCGGAATTGGCCAAACACCATCCCAAATTAAAAGTGGTTGTTGTTTTGCTCACCCCTCCTTTGTGATTGAATAAACATATTGATTTAGTCACATCAAAATCCTTTTTTGATAGTTTTTCTGCATTTCCCTTTAAAAGCAACAAGCTTTTTTCGTCATCCTCAAAAGCACCGGAAATTACACAGTAGCATTCAAAATCTATTCGTGCATAAGTCCTATTGATTTAAGGTTTTACCCCCACATTTTAGGGAACTTAAACCGCCTTCACCCTATAGCGCACCAGCCCAAAATACAGCACGGCAATCATTTTAATGGCGTACAAAACGGTAGAAACCGCATGCAATGTGCCAAAAGAGGCACGTTTGGCCGCCAAGGCATCGCCTGCCAGCAAGGCCATGTCGGCCCGCATGGTTTTCATGAGTGGGAACACCCAAACCAGTTCCAGCAGAGCAGAGCCAGCCACCAGGCCCAGCGCCAGGTAGCCGCTTTGGCGGGCAAGTCGCCCATCGTCTAGCCATGCCATTGCAAACAACAGCACACAAGCGCCCAGGCTAAACCAGCTCAGCATGTAAAACAGGCGGCCTGCCACCAAGGCAGACTCGGGGCCGGGTAGCCATTTAAACAGCGCCGGCGCACCAGTATGGCCATAAACCAAAGTGCACCCAGCCAGATTGCCCAAAATGCCAGTTCCAACCCCTTGATTGCACGCCACGCCATGTGCCTACCCCGCTTTTTCAAACCATGATTTAAATGTATTTCACTTCCAGAATTTCGTATTCACGCACGCCACCGGGCGCATGCACTTCGGCCACATCGCCCTCGTATTTGCCAATCAAGGCACGCGCCAAGGGGCTGGAGATGGAAATCAGGTTCAATTTAATGTCGGCTTCATCATCGCCCACAATTTGGTAACTTACTTTTTTTTCATCGGCCAAGTCTTGCAGCGAAACGGTTGCACCAAACACCACACGGCCTTCGGCATCCAGATTCGAAGGATCGATGATTTGTGCATTGCTTAACTTGCTTTCCACTTCCTGAATGCGCCCTTCAATAAAGCCTTGCTTTTCTTTGGCAGCATCGTATTCGGCATTTTCAGACAAATCACCTTGGGCACGGGCTTCGGAAATGGCGTTAATGACTGCCGGGCGCTCTACGTTTTTAAGCTGCTTGAGCTCGGCTTTCAATTTTTCAGCCCCTTTAACAGTAAGAGGAATAGTAGACATAATTAAACTCCTGCCACCAGGTTCGCACATTAAATTGCGCGGCGGCAACGGTTGGAAAAATGGCAAAATAAAATACGCAAAACCACCTGCAAACTACCCTGTTTCGGGCGCTTACAGACAGCACTTTTGTTTGCTAAAACAGCAACTTCCTAATTTAATGCAACTCTTCGTGCAGGCTTTGCAAGCTATAAACATCCAGAGAATTCAGGTGCTTCATGCCCTCTACGGCGGCTAGTGCTCCGGCCATGGTCGTAAAAATCGTAACACGGGAACTCAAAGAAGTGGTTCGTATGTAGCGGCTGTCGTTGATGGCATTGCGGCGTTCTTCCACGGTGTTCACCACCAGCGAAATTTCACCATTTTTAAGTTTATCAACAATGTTAGGGCGCCCTTCCAGCACTTTGTTCACCACTTCACAGGGTATGCCGGCCTCGTTAAGCGCGGTGCTGGTACCACGTGTGGCAACCAATGAAAAACCCAGGTCAACAAGCCCCTGCGCCAATTTTACGGCACGCTTTTTGTCTTCGTTTTTGACCGAAATAAAAGCGGTGCCACTGGTGGGCAGTTTAACAGAAGCGGCCATTTGTGATTTTACAAACGCCTCCCCGAAACTGCGACCCACGCCCATGACCTCGCCAGTAGACTTCATTTCCGGGCCTAAAATGTATCGACACCAGGAAACTTCACGAAAGGAAACACCGCCTCTTTGACTGAAAAATACCGCGGCACCGGAATACTGGCAATGCCTTGATCAGCAAAAGTTTGCCCTGCCATACAGCGAGCAGCAATCTTGGCCAGTTGTCGGCCGGTCGCTTTGGACACATACGGCACCGTGCGCGATGCACGCGGATTGACTTCCAGCACGTAGACCTCGTTGCCTTGGATGGCAAACTGCACGTTCATCAGGCCAATGACATTGAGCGCTTTTGCCATGGCTTCAGACTGGTGCTTGAGCTCTTCCACCACTTCGGCAGACAGCGAATAAGGGGGCAGACAGCAAGCAGAGTCGCCAGAATGCACGCCGGCTTGTTCAATGTGCTCCATGACGCCGCCAATCAGCACGGTTTCACCATCGCACAAGGCATCCACATCCACTTCGATGGCATCGTTCAAAAAGTGGTCAAGCAGCACCGGGGAATCGTTGGACACTTTAACGGCTTCACGCATGTAGCGTTCGAGGTCGCGCTGTTCGTGCACAATTTCCATGGCGCGCCCACCCAGCACATAGCTGGGGCGCACAACCAGGGGGTAGCCAATTTCTTCGGCCAAGGCAAGCGCTTGCTCTTCGGTGCGAGCCGTGCGGTTGGGCGGCTGGCGCAAACCCAGCTTGGCCAGCAGTTTTTGAAAACGCTCGCGGTCTTCGGCGATGTCGATGCTTTCCGGGCTGGTGCCAATAATGGGCACACCATTGGCTTCGAGAGCTTTGGCGAGTTTAAGCGGCGTTTGGCCACCATATTGCACAATAACGCCCAC
>JAAURO010000010.1 GCA_012032215.1 Limnobacter sp. | reverse complement strand
CGGAACTCAAACGGCCCGCCAGCCCTTTAACGCGCGGTTCTGCTTTCTTGCCCTGGCACTGGGGGCATGCCTCGCGGCTAGGCGTTGCCCCAGTGCCAGGGCAAGAAAGCAGAACCGGTAGCCTATGCCATATTTTGGTTTCCCAGCTATAAAATAAATGGAACCAACAGCTCGCTAATTACAACTAAGTTTGTTTTTTAGATTAAATGTAGTGAGGTTGTGCAATGAGTGGTGTTCAGGGTGCGCAGTCCGCATGTTCAACCAACGTAAAGCGTTCTGAAGAAAACGGGCAACAAGCAGGGGTGCAGCAGCAGGGAGCGACCAGTGCGTTGGTACAAACAGCACAACGGCTGCAGCGGCCTGTGGCAGCATTTGGTATGGATGCTTCTCTTCCTGGTGTTGCCTCGTCCCTGCCGCAAACCTATCCTCAATTAGTTGCCTCGTTAATACATCTGCTTCAAGCCTCTCCAAGCCTCAGGGCACCAGCCGCCAAGCGGCAAAAAACCGATGCAGGCTCACCGGCAAGGCCATGTGGTGATCTATCAGTGGTCGAATCAAACACAGGAGGTGCTGCGCAACCCGGTTTATCGCAACCACCGCGCTCGATGCAACCAAGGAGACTAAATTTTAACGGTCCGAACCCAGATGAAGGCCAAGCCCCCGGCAGTGCAAGCAATGTCGCTTCAGAAAACCACACCACCCCTTTCCAAAGCGGTACTTGGGGCCCCCCGGCCCTCGGTCGTAGGCTGGGCAATTGCACCCCATTTACCAACGCCAAACCCAGGTAGTCCAGGCCACTGAAAACCGCTTCCACGGGGTCAGCACGGTTTGCTCGGTCAAATAGTGCTGTTTGCCCTGGCGGTGCAGACGGGCCTCTTCGGCTTTCATGCGAAACAGTGCCCGGGCGGGGCGGGCCAGTAAACGGCCTGGTGTGGGCAGGGTTTTCCAGGCCAGGTCTGCCTTGGAACAGGCATCGCGTATTTGTGCTTCCAGCAAACGCACCGCCTGCGCCGAGTGTTCCCGCTGCCGCAGCGATTGCGCCGTCACTCCATATTCTTCTAACAGTTCCACCGGCACAGGCTGAAAGCCATGCTCCAGGTGCTTCGCCAACCGCAAAATCTGGGTAAGCCGGGTAGATTGCACCCACATCGCCGCCAGTCCCTGCCAGTGCAGTGGGCCAAAACGTGCCTCAAAAACAGGTTTCCACACCTCTATTTGGCCAAGCAAGTCGGCCTCCCACTCGGCCACCGTGTTGTACCGCTTCACCTCTGTGGCCTGCACATGGCGCTCAATCAGCATTCCCCAGCCTTCTTCAGGCACACCCTGCACCACCGACTGCCCAAAGGCCCGAATAACCGGGTGCTGCGGCTTGCCGTGGCGGGCTTCTGCCAGTGCATTGCGCCACCAGCCCAGCTTCACCTGCGTTAAACCCGCATCCAGTTGTTGCAGTGCGGCGCGTTGCACTTCGTGGGCCAAAGTAAAGCAGGCCAGCCAAAACGCCTTTTCCGGCGGCGGGCAAAACAAAGTGGCGTAATACAGGCAAGTGCCCTCGGGGGCCACTTTTTCTGCGCAAAAGGCAATGTCGTTTGAAAAATGCGAGGCCACTGGCTGAAATTCCTGTTTGGATGCAAAAACCGCAAAATGGTAGCATGCCCACGCTTTTACAGTTATACTTCTCGCCTTTGCGGACGTGGCGGAATTGGTAGACGCACTGGATTTAGGTTCCAGCGCCTTGTGCGTGAGAGTTCGAGTCTCTCCGTCCGCACCACTTTGTTTATTTTCAGGCCAGGCAGTCGAGGGCAAACCAATCCCTCCGGTTGCAGCCAAATCACAGTTCCCCGGTTTTGCTTCACCCAGTTCACCTTCCTGGCACGATAAATGCCCGCACAAGGCTTTTTTGCGCACTGCGCAGGTCGGTATTTGTGTAAGATATCACCCATCATCTCACAAGCCGGGTGGCAGGCTGCCGCCTGTTTTTTTGTTACAAGCTACAGGCTCTGCTGAGCCAGTGCTGAAACCCCAAGAGTTACGAATGTCTGCAAACACTGAAACCAAAAACACAAGCCCCGAAACCACCAGCAAGCTTCAAAGAACGGTCACCCTGAAGCTTTCCGGCGACCGCATTAATTCTGAAGTGGAAAAACGGCTGAAAAAAATCGCCAAAACAGCACGTATGCCAGGTTTCAGGCCCGGCAAGGTTCCCATGAAAATGCTGGTGCAAAGCTATGGCCCGGAAGTGCATTCCGATGTGCTCAACGACGAACTGGGTAAAACCTTCCAGGAAGAAGTGCAAAAAGGCCAGCACCGCGTGGCAGGCACCCCCAAAATCGAGAAAGCCCAAAATGCCTCTGATCAGGATGCACTTGAATTCGACGCCACTTTTGAAGTATTTCCCGAAATTACCTTGGGCGATTTTTCCACTCTGGAAATCGAACAAACAGTCACCGAAGTGTCCGATACAGAAGTCAGCAACACCATCGACATTTTGCGCAAGCAGCGCGTTGAGTACGTAGAGGTAAGCCGTGCTGCCCAAAACGATGACAAGGTAACCCTTGATTTCACAGGAAAAATAGACGGTGTTGCTTTCCAGGGCGGCACCGCCCAGGATTTCACCTTCATGCTCGGAAAAGGCCAGATGCTGCCCGAATTCGAAGCTGCGGCACAAGGCCTGAAAGCCGGTGAAAGCAAAACCTTCGACCTGAAATTCCCCGACGACTACCACGGCAAAGACGTGGCAGGCAAAACTTCCCAATTTGAAATCACCCTCAAAAAAGTGGAGGGTGCCGAGCTGCCCGAAGTCAACGAAGAATTCGTCAAATCCATGGGCATTGCAGAAGGCAGCATTGACAAACTGCGCGAAGATGTTAAAACCAATCTATCGCGTGAAGTAAACAACCGTGCCAAAGTGCAAACCAAAAACTCAGTCATGAATGCCCTGCTCAAGGTTGCCGAGTTCGATGTACCCAAATCTCTTCTAGAGCAAGAGTCCACCGAGCTTGTGCAGCGCGCCCGTGCCAATCTGAAAGAGCGTGGCATTAAAAACGTGGAGCAAGTACCGCTGCAAACCGAAGTCTTCGATGCGCAGGCCGAGCGCCGCGTGCGCTTGGGCCTCATCGTTTCCGAACTGGTTAAAAAGCAGGGCCTCGAAGCCAAACCCGAACAGGTGAGAGATTACATTGAAGAACAGGCGCAAAGTTATGAAAGCCCCGCTGAGGTTCTTCAGTGGTATTTTCAAGACAGAAACAGATTGGCCGAAGTCGAAGCCATCGTGGTGGAAGACAATGTGGTTCAATGGGTACTGAAGCACGCCAAAGTCACAGAAAAAAAGCTTCCATTCGATGAACTCATGGGGAAAAAATAAATGATCTGGAACCCACACGCAATGACACACCACGGCAACGAACTCAGCCACATGGAGCCACAGGGCAACCTGTATGTGCCCATGGTTATCGAACAAAGTGGCCGTGGCGAGCGCGCCTACGACATCTATTCGCGCCTGCTCAAAGAGCGCGTTATTTTTCTGGTTGGTCCCATCAACGATCACATGGCCAACGTAATTGTTGCGCAAATGCTGTTTCTGGAATCTGAAAATCCCGACAAAGACATCTCCCTGTACATCAACAGCCCAGGTGGTTCGGTGTCGGCCGGCATGGCCATTTACGACACCATGCAGTTCATCAAGCCCGATGTGTCTACGCTGTGCACGGGCCTTGCAGCCAGCATGGGCGCGTTTTTGTTGTCTTCGGGCACCAAGGGCAAGCGGTTTTCGCTGCCCAATTCACGCATCATGATTCACCAGCCCTTGGGCGGTGCGCAGGGCCAGGCGTCCGACATCGAAATTCGTGCCCGTGAAATTCTGTACTTGCGTGCCCGTCTCAACGACATCCTGGCCAAAAACACGGGTCAAAAAGTAGAAACTATCGAAAAAGACACCGATCGTGATAACTTTATGAGTGCCGAAAGCGGTGTGGAATACGGCATGATAGACAAAGTGCTTACTAGCCGGGTAGAGGCCGCGGAAACCAAGTAACAAAATTCCGGCAATCCAGGGGAAACGAGGATGACAGAAAAAAAGGTTCCAGCGAAAAGCTGTTGTATTGCTCCTTTTGCGGAAAAAGTCAGCATGAAGTCAAAAAACTGATTGCAGGCCCCTCCGTGTTTATTTGCGACGAATGCATCGAGCTGTGCAACGACATCATTCGTGACGAAGCCGCCGATGCCAGCAATGCATCAGGCGGCGACAAGTTGCCCACACCCGTAGAAATACGCACCATTCTCGACCAATACGTGATTGGCCAAGACAAAGCCAAGCGAGTATTGTCGGTGGCGGTGTACAACCACTACAAACGGTTGCGCCACATTGGCGGCAAGAAAGACGACATCGAACTCACCAAGTCCAATATTTTGCTGGTTGGCCCCACGGGTTCTGGCAAAACCCTGCTGGCCCAAACCCTTGCACGCCTGCTGAATGTTCCGTTTGTTATTGCCGATGCAACCACACTCACCGAAGCTGGTTACGTGGGTGAAGACGTGGAAAACATCATTCAAAAGCTGCTGCAAAACTGCAACTACGAAGTAGAAAAAGCCCAGCAGCGGAATTGTCTACATCGATGAAATCGACAAAATTTCCCGCAAGTCCGATAACCCCTCCATCACGCGCGACGTATCTGGTGAAGGCGTGCAGCAGGCTTTGCTTAAACTTATCGAGGGAACGGTGGCTTCCGTGCCACCGCAAGGCGGGCGCAAACACCCCAACCAGGATTTTGTGCAAATAGACACCACCAATGTGCTGTTTATTGTGGGTGGTGCGTTTGAAGGGCTCGATAAAATCATTCGCAACCGCTCTGAAAAATCCGGCATTGGTTTTGGTGCAGAGGTTAAAAGCAAATCCGATGAAACCGTGGGCGCCATGCTGTCTGAAGTCGAGCCCGAAGACCTCATCAAGTTTGGCATTATTCCCGAACTGGTGGGCCGTTTGCCCGTTATTGCCTCTCTGGAAGAGCTCGATGAACCGGCACTCATACAAATTCTCACCGAGCCCAAAAATGCGGTTATCAAGCAGTTTCACAAGCTTATCGAAATGGATGGTGCAGAACTGGAGGTTCGCCCTTCAGCACTCAGTGCCATTGCCAAAAAAGCCATTGAACGGAAAACCGGTGCGCGCGGTCTCAGAACCATTCTGGAACAATCGCTGCTGGGTGTCATGTACGAGTTGCCGGGCAACACCAATGTGAAAAAAGTGGTGGTCGATGAATCCAGCATCAAAGGAGAAGGGCAGCCTTTACTCATCTACGAAGACGAGCCCAAAGAAGCCAAAGTGGCCAGCAGCAAATCAAAGTCTTGAACAGTTTTGGTGTTTTTCACCCATCTGAGCGAGTTAAAATCCCGGTTTCGTGCCGGGTTTTTTCGGTTCGGTGGTATGGTAAAAACACGCCTCGGTATTTTTAACTGCATCCTTGAAGTGGGGCCGAGTGGCCCCATATCAAACACTTCAGAAGTCAGGTGAGCCCTATGTCAGCAAAAAATACACTCCCAGAACAACCCGTAGAACTTCCATTGCTCCCTCTGCGGGATGTGGTGGTGTTTCCGCATATGGTCATCCCTTTGTTTATTGGCAGGCCCAAGTCTATAAAAGCCTTGGAAGTCGCCATGGAAAGTGGCAAAAGCATTCTGCTGGTGGCGCAAAAATCAGCCTCCAAAGATGAGCCCAGTGAATCCGATCTGTACCAGATAGGCTGCGTGGCCAATGTGCTGCAAATGCTTAAACTGCCCGATGGCACTGTCAAGGTGCTAGTTGAAGGTGTCCAGCGTGCACAGGTCACTGATATCTCCGACGCAGGCAGCCACGTGCTTGCCATGGCCGTACCCTTATTGGCTGATCCATCGTGCAGCCCTGAAACCGAAGCCATGCGCCGTGCCGTGGTGGCCCAGTTTGATTCCTACATCAAGCTCAACAAAAAAATTCCACCCGAAATTCTGACGTCGCTTTCCAGCATCGAAGACATTGGTCGGCTGGCCGATACCATCGCCTCGCATTTGCCGCTCAAGCTTGAGCAAAAACAGAATATTCTGGAAACTTTCGGAGTTTCCGGGCGACTAGAGCTTTTACTGACCCAGCTTGAAACCGAGATCGACATTCTTCAGGTTGAAAAGCGCATTCGTGGTCGTGTAAAACGCCAAATGGAAAAAAGCCAACGCGAGTACTACCTCAACGAACAGGTGAAAGCCATTCAGCGCGAGCTGGGTGAAGGTGAAGACGGCGCCGACATGGAAGAACTTGAGCGTCGTATCAAAGAATCCAAAATGTCGAAAGAGGCGCTTAAAAAAGCAGAATCCGAGCTTAAAAAACTCAAACTGATGTCGCCCATGTCTGCGGAAGCCACGGTTATCCGCAATTACATCGACACCCTGGTGAATTTGCCCTGGAGAAAAAAAACCAAAATCAGCAACGATCTTGCCAAGGCTGAAGCCATTCTGGAAGAAGACCACTACGGTCTGGAAAAGGTCAAGGAACGGATTGTGGAATACCTTGCAGTTCAGCAACGTGTTGATAAACTCAAAGCCCCCATTCTGTGCCTGGTTGGGCCACCGGGAGTTGGTAAAACCTCGTTAGGGCAATCGGTTGCCAAAGCCACAAACCGCAAATTTGTGCGCATGGCTTTGGGCGGTGTGCGCGATGAATCCGAAATTCGCGGCCACCGCAAAACCTACATTGGCTCTATGCCCGGCAAGGTTTTGGCCAACCTCACGAAGGTGGGGGTACGCAATCCACTGTTCCTGCTCGATGAAATCGACAAAATGGGCATGGATTTCCGGGGTGACCCAGCATCAGCACTGCTTGAAGTGCTCGATCCCGAGCAAAACAGCACGTTTGTCGATCACTATGCAGAGGTCGAATACGATTTGTCCGATGTCATGTTTGTGGCTACAGCCAATTCGCTGGACATTCCCCATGCCTTACTGGATCGCATGGAAATTATTCGGCTTTCTGGCTACACCGAAGACGAAAAGTAAATATCACCACCAAGTATCTGTTGCCCAAACAGATGAAAAACAACGGCGTTAAACACACCGAATTGTCTTTGTCAGATGCTGCCATTCGCGACATTATCCGCTACTACACCCGCGAGGCAGGTGTGCGTGGCCTGGAACGCGAAGTATCCAAAATATGCCGCAAGGTGGTGCGTAAAATGTTGTTGGGCAAAACCGATCCCAAAAATCTGAAAAAGGTTGTGGTAACACCCAAAAACCTGGATTCATTTTTAGGGGTGCGCCGTTACAACTACGGTTTGGCTGAAAAGGCAAACCAGGTCGGGCAGGTTACGGGCCTTGCCTGGACCGAGGTAGGTGGCGATTTGCTCACGATTGAAACTGCTGCCATGCCGGGTAAAGGCAATATTTTGCGCACAGGTTCTTTGGGCGATGTCATGAAAGAATCCGTGGAAGCGGCGCGCACGGTGGTTCGATCGCGCGCAAGCCGGTTGGGAATCAGGCCCGATGTGTTTGAAAAAACCGACATCCACGTGCACGTGCCCGAAGGGGCCACACCCAAAGATGGTCCTTCGGCAGGCATTGCCATGACCACGGCCTTGGTCTCTACGCTCACCAGTATTCCGGTGCGTTCCGATGTTGCCATGACTGGAGAAATCACCTTGCGCGGAGAGGTGTTGGGGATTGGCGGCTTGAAAGAAAAGCTGCTTGCGGCGCATAGGGGCGGCATTAAAACCGTGCTCATCCCTGAAGAAAATGTGAAGGATTTGGCCGAAATTCCCGGAAATGTGAAAAACAATCTGGAAATTATTCCGGTTAAATGGATAGATCAGGTGCTTGAAGCGGCTCTAGAACGGGCACCAGAGCCACTTTCCGAGCTACCCGAAGTGTTGCCACCCAATGCAGATAAAACCGGTGTCAACCAATCGTTAAAGCATTGATTTTACGTAAAAAAATGGATACCCCGCATGCCAAAGCCTGCGGGGTATTTTTTTGTAGGTGTGCTACAGTTAAACTGACCCGACACATTGACCAGAAAACGCCAGAAATGGCTTGACAGCTAGCTTTGCGGCGTGTCTAAATTAGGAACTGATGCTACGAGGTGTCAATTTTTGGCACTGTTTTTTTTGTCACCATGAGGGGGCTTTTTATATGAATAAATCTGAACTGATCGATCACATTGCGGACTCGGCCGAAATTTCCAAGGCGGCTGCAGGCCGTGCACTTGATGCCGTCATTGAAGCTGTGAAGAAAACCCTGAAAAAAGGCGGATCAGTTACTCTGGTTGGCTTTGGTACTTTTGCCGTGGGCAAACGTGCTGCACGCAGTGGTCGCAATCCGCGCACTGGGGAAACCATTAAAATCAAGGCAGCCAAGGTGCCCAAGTTTCGCCCCGGTAAAGCCCTGAAAGACGCAGTCAATTAATTTTCTTCTCTTGCGGTAGGTGTCCGCTTGTCAGCTGTGGTGGCTTACGCTTTACCGCTTTATCTTCTTTACTGGTTTGTTGCCGCCGACAGCCGCCTGTATCTGAAACCCAGGCGGCTTTCCCGGCATTTTTGGTGGCACGGTAACTAAGTTGCATTTTTTTTGTTTTACCGCTTGCAAGCCTTAAAAGCTGTGTATATAATTGCGGTCTTGGCTGATTCGCAAGTCGCCAATTGTTGGAAATGCAGTTAAAACAGCACTTTGAAAGGCAGCAAAAACGCAACAAAGATGGTGGCTCAAAATTAATTTGGTGTGGGTTCAAAAGATTCAAGAAAAATTTAATTTTGGTTAAAAGTTGTCAAGTAAGTTGCTAAATGAGTTGTCTGGTAAAAATGTTGGGTGTTTTTCAAAAATTGGGTGCTTAGCTCAGTTGGTAGAGCGGAGCCCTTACAAGGCTTAGGTCGGGAGTTCGAGCCTCTCAGCACCCACCACCATCTAGCGAATCACAGTCAAAAATATCTGGAGCGGTGTGTCAGTTGGTTAGAATACCGGCCTGTCACGCCGGGGGTCGCGGGTTCGAGCCCCGTCCGTTCCGCCAAATAAAAAGGGAGCCTTTTCTGGACTCCCTTTTTCCTTTCAGCATGCACCATTTTCGCTGTTTATGAAGGCGCTTACTCAGGTATGATGTGGCTGTTTTCCTGAACTTTGCGCCCATCACCCATGTTTGAATTTATCCGCAATCACCAGAAGCTCATGCAATTTATTTTGCTGATTTTTATTGCACCTGCTTTTGTTTTATTGGGGGTAAGTGGTTACGACACAGCTTCCAATGCCAACGCTCTGGCAGTGGTGGGCGACCACCCCATTACCCAGGAGGAGTTCGACAACGTAAAGCGCAACCAGATAGAACGTGCACGTCTGCAGGCGCAGGGCCAGGCATTTGATGCCTCTCAGTTCGATACCCCGCAAGCCAATCGTCAGTTGCTGGATTCCATCATTACTCAATACCTGTTGGCTGAGGCAGCGAACAAGCAATTCCTGACTGCCTCTGATGCCGCACTGCAAAAACGCATTTCCCAATCTGAGATGTTTCAGAAAGACGGCCGTTTCGATTACGACACCTATAAGTCTGAACTGGCTGCGCGTGGTGTGTCTGAAAAGCAGTACGAGCAGAACGTGAAGGCAGGTTTGGCGCAAGCACAGGTTCTAGAGCCGGTGCTGGAGGCCGCTTTTTTAACGCCGCTCTTAAAAGAGCAGGTCGATGCCGCGCAGTTGTCTGGAAGGCAGGTGCGCGTGCGCACGGTAGGGCTGGGTGTTTTCACAGAATCGGTGCAACAACCTGCTGCCGAAGAGTTAAAAGCCTGGTACGAGGCCAATCTGCAAGCCTATATGCAGCCCGAGCAGGTGAATGTGGAGTATGTGGTGCTTTCTCCCGAGCAGGTTAAAAACCAGATTGAAGTGTTACAAACCGACATTGAAGCCTACTACGTGCAAAACAAGGCACGTTTTAGCACGGTGGAAGAAAGAAAGGCGCGTCACATTTTGTTGGGCAAAGATGTTGCCGAAGAAGAAGCGCAGCGTATTTTGAATGAAGTGAAAAACAACCCCAATCAGTTTGCCGAACTGGCGGCGCGGTATTCCACCGACACAGGCAGCAAAAATCAGGGGGGCGATTTGGGCTATTTTCGCAAGGGTGCCATGGTTCCCGAATTTGAGCTAGCAGTGTTTGCGCTCAAAAAAGGCGAAACCAGTGGCTTGGTAAAAAGCGCTTTTGGCACGCACATTATTCAACTCACTGACATTCGAGGTGGCGAGGCGCAGCCTTTGAGTGCGGTGCAAAACCCAATCATAGACGAAATCCGGGCTCAAAAACTAACCCTGCGTATGGCCCAGGAGCAGCAGGAGTTTTCTGAAAAAGTGTTCGAAGGGGGGCGTTCTTTTGAAAGTGTCGTCAAACCTTTGAATCTGGAAGTGCAGCAGCAAGCGGGGCTTACACGCCAAGGCTTACCGGGCAACGAGGTGCTTTCATCTGCCGATGTGCTCAACGAAATTTTTTCAGCAGATTCCCTGAAAAACCGCAACAACACCAAGGCCATTACGGTAGGCAACAAGCTGGTGTCTGCACGTGTCACTGCCTACCGGACCGCAACCCCCAAGCCGTTCGAAGAGGTGCAGGCCCAAGTGCGTGCACAGTTGGTGCAAACCAAAGCCAGGCAGGCTGCATTGGCCAAGGCCAAACAAATAGCCGATGCCCTTGGCGCGAGCAACAACACCAGCAAGGATGCACCGCCACAACCTGCAGAAAGTGTTTTACAGGAATTTGATGCACAAAAAGTGGTTTCCGCTTTAGACGCCAACGGTTTGCCACCCGCTGTCTTGCAAGCGGTACTGGGTACCCCTGCGGCCATGTTGCCCAAAGCCGATGTGGTAGACGTGGGCACGCAGGGTTACGTGGTGGCTTGGGTGCAGGGGGTTGCACCTGTGGCACAAGTGAGGGAAAAGGCTGAACCCGGTTTGTTGTCGTTCTATGAAAGCATTAACCAGCGTGCCTACCAAGAGGCGTTGGCTTTGGCATCGCGTGAAGCGCTTGCCAAGCGTATTAAAGTGGAAGTGCACAAAAATTTTGGTGCGCAGCCAGTGGCTGCTCAATAGGAGGGAGGCATGCCCCACAGTGCCATGGCAAGAAAGCAGAACCAAGAGCCTATACCATATTAAATTTTCCCGCCATATTGTAATTTTCCAGCTATATATTTATTCCGCTGTATCCAGCAGGTGCACAAGCCCCGGCCAAATGTTGTTGAGTATCAGTGTTTGGCTTTGGGCTGTAGGGTGTAGCCCATCGGCCTGAAACGCATTCGGGTTTTGTGCAAAACCTTCCAGCATAAAAGGCACCAGGCTTGATTTGGTGTGTGTGGCCACTGCGTCAAAGGCGTTTTTAAAACGCCGCGTGTAGTCTGGCCCATAGTTGGGTGGTATTTGCATGCCAATCAGCAGGGTTTTTGCGCCCGATTTTTGGCTTCTTCCAGCATTTGGGTCAGGTTGTTTTTCAGGGCGTGAATGGGCAGGCCGCGCAGGCCGTCGTTGGCACCCAGTTCTAACACCACCACGGTAGGCTGGTGTTGTTCAAGCAAAGCAGGCAGCCGCGTTGCTCCGCCTGCGGTGGTTTCGCCAGACACCGAGGTGTTGACAATTTCGCACTGCGGGAATTTTTTGTCGATTTTATTTTTCATCAAGGCAACCCAGCCTTGTTCGACAGAAAGCCCATAAGCCGCCGAAAGGCTGTCGCCCACCACCATGATTTTGCAGGGGCTGGCTGCGGCTTGCGCAACGTTTGCCAGTACACTGAACAAACTTGCAAGCAAAGCGGCACGGATTAAGCGGACCAAAGAACCACGCGAACAACCCGGAGCGGGGCCACGTGGCTTACTTGCACTGTGCGCAGTGGCAGTACCGCAGTTTGCTTTGCTGCGCAAACAAGGCGATTAAACCAGGTAATGAGGTGAGTCATGACAAATTCAGTGCTTCTAAAAGTTGAAAGGTTGAACCACCATGTTCAGGATGGCCACACTACATTGACCATTCTGCAGGACATTTCGTTCCATGTGGGGCGCGGCGAGGCGGTTGCCATTGTGGGTGCATCGGGCTCGGGTAAGTCTACTTTACTGGCTATGCTGGCAGGGTTGGATGTGCCAAGCCAAGGCAATATTGTGTTTGATGGCGAAAACCTTACCCGTTTGAATGAAGACCAGCGCGCTGGTTTGCGTGCCAAGCAGGTGGGATTTGTGTTTCAGTCTTTTCAGTTGCTAGAGCATTTAACGGCACTGGAAAATGTGGTGCTTGCCACGGAATTAACCACCATGCCCAATCGCCGTGCGCGTTGCGTGGAAATGCTGGACAGGGTGGGTTTGGGTAGGCGTTTAAACCACACGCCCAAAACCTTGTCGGGTGGCGAGCAGCAGCGCGTGGCGCTGGCCCGGGCTTTTGTGCGTAGCCCTTCGGTGGTGTTTGCAGACGAGCCCACCGGTAGCCTGGACTCCCAAACTGGCGAAATGGTCATTGAACTGATGTTTGATCTGCAACGCGAGCATGGCACTACTTTGGTGCTGGTTACTCACGATGAAAAGCTGGCGCAGCGGTGCGCGCGGCAATTGGTGTTAAACAGCGGGGTGCTGCTGCCCGAGGTGTGTGCCAACGCGGGCTAAAGGGTGTTTGCTGTTCAGTGTTGGTGCCCAATGCTGGTGGCCGGTGCTGCCTGTCAGTGTTCGGTACACGAGTGCACCATTCCAACGGGTTTTTCTTCGCCGATGCATGCTTCTACGTTGTGGTGCTTGTTGTTGTAGCGGTGGCGCACAATCACCATGGCCATGGTTGCCATCACAAAAAAGCCGAACAGCAAGATAACGTGGTTTACATGCACATCCAGGCTGACCAAAACCGAGTAAAAGCCGAGCATCAACAGTACCGACAGGTTTTCATTGAAGTTTTGAATGGCAATCGATTTGCCCGCAGACATCAACACATGCCCACGGTGCTGAAGCAGGGCGTTCATGGGCACCACAAAATACCCGCTGAGCGCCCCGATAATTACAATTAGAATGTATGCTATGTGAATGTTGTAGGCCAGTGTCATGCCCATGCACACGGCGCCCATTGCAATGCCCATAGGCAGCACGCGCATGCTGTTTTTCAGGGGAATGGTGCGCGCTGCAATTACCGCGCCTGCGGCTACCCCAAAGGCACATACCCTTGCAGCATGGCACCTTTATCAAGCGGCAGACCCAGCATAACTTTGGCCCAGTCCAGCACGATAAATTGCAGCGTGGCGCCTGCACCCCAGAACAGGGTGGTAACTGCCAGGGAAATTTGTCCCAGCCGGTCACACCAAAGTTGTTTGACGCAACCTACAAATTTTTGCGCCATTAGAATGGGGTGGTTTAACTGCCTTTCGTAGTGTGCGCCGGTGAGTGGAATGCGCAAATTAAAGATGGCTGCCACCACATAGCCAAAGGTAATTACAAACACCGCAGCTTCGGCGGCGGTGTCCATGTTGGTAGTGACACCGGGCACGTGCAGCTTAAGCAGGTATTCGGCAGTAAAGGGCGCAATCAAAAACCCCCCTAAAACTGTGCCCAGAATAATGGAAAGCACGGTGAGGCCCTCTATCCAGCCGTTGGCTTGTACCAGGTATTTGTGGGGCAACAGCTCGGTCAAAATGCCGTATTTGGCTGGTGAGTAAGCTGCAGCCCCCAGGCCTACTACCGCGTAAGCCAGCAAGGGGTGTACGCCATAAAACATCATGGTGCAACCCACTACCTTGACGGCGTTGGTTAAAAACATAACACGCCCTTTGGGCAGTGCATCGGCCAATGCGCCCACAAACGGAGCAAGAAACACGTAGGAAATAACAAAGAACAGCTTGAGCAGTGGGGGCATCCAATGCGGGGATTGAAACTGTGCCAGCAAAGCAATGGCAGCAATCAGCAAGGCGTTGTCGGCCAGCGACGAAAAAAACTGCGCGGCCATGATGGTGTAAAAACCTTTTTTCATGCGGGGTGTGTTGCTGGCTTCATTAAATACAGCCTTCGCCTTTGTGTTGCATTTTGATTCCGTTGAGGCGTTATATCATACCTGTAGGGTGCGTTGCGTCTGAAATATTCCGAAACATGCACTGCATGCACGCGGGTAACTGCTTGGTGATGCTGCAACGCTTGCCCTGAGTTTACATTTTCCATTTTTTATGGCCCTGCACATGCCACGTCCAATACAGGCAACCATTCGCCCGGATGCCATTGCCAACAACATTCGCCTTCTAAAATCGCGCTGTCCGCAATCCCATTGTATGGCGGTGGTTAAGGCCAATGCCTATGGGCATGGTTTGTTGCGCGTTTTAAAAGGGCTGGAAGCTGCCGATAGTCTGGCTCTGCTGGAGTTGCCTTCTGTAGAGGCTTTGCGCCACGCGGGATGGGCCAAACCCATTGTGTTGCTGGAAGGCTGTTTTGATGACCAAGAGCTGCACCTGGCGTTGCAGTGGCAATGCGATTGGGTGGTGCACCACCCGGCACAATTAGAAGCGTTGGTGGGTCATGAGGCCTTGCTGCTAAGCAGCACGCACAAGCCACGCATTCATTTAAAGGTAAATACGGGGATGAACCGCCTTGGCTTGCCCTGTCCACGGTGGGGCGGCCACCCGTGCACTGGCTGGTTTGGCGAAGCGCTGCGGTTTGCCAAACCCGGTGCTTATGACCCATTACGCCAATGCCGATGCGCCCAATCGCGAGCGTGCCCCAGTAACTGTGCAACAGCAGTTTGAGCGCCTGCAAAATATGTTGCCAACAGGTTGGCAGACCAGTTTGGGAAATTCGGCAGCGATTGTGAACACGTCGCAATACGCGGGTGAAATGGTTCGCCCTGGCATTGCCTTGTATGGCGCCACACCGGGGCCACTTGCCGCACAAGCGTACGGTTTGCAGCCAGCCATGTTGCTCAACAGCGCAGTTATTGCGGTGCAGGCCATCAAGAAAGGCCAGTGGGTGGGCTATGGTTCGCGCTGGCTGGCAGGCCGCGACAGCTTGATTGCCATTGTGGCGTGTGGGTATGCCGATGGTTACCCGCGTCACGCCCCAGATGGCGTGCCTGTGTGGATTGACGGCCATATAATGCCTTTGGCGGGGCGGGTTTCCATGGACATGCTCACCGTGGATGTAACCGACCACCCCAATTGCAAACCCGGTAGCCCGGTGCAGTTGTGGGGCGAGCATTTGCCTGTGGATGTGGTGGCCACTGCCAGCGGCACCATAGGCTATGAGTTGTTGTGCGCTTTGTCGCAGCGTGTGCCCGTTGGCTTGGCTTAGTTGGCTTAGTTGGCTTGGTGGTGGCTGTGTGCACTGGGGTGATTGCAAGGCGTATTGTCAATTTACATATCGGAGTTCTAATCAGGTGGTAAAACGAAAACCCAGTACCA
>JAAURO010000285.1 GCA_012032215.1 Limnobacter sp. | reverse complement strand
TGCCCAACCCACAGACACAGACATGCGCAAACAATATGACGGATTAGCCGCCTTGGCCAAAAACAAAATGCAAGGACAACTCGATGCCCACCACCTGTTTGTCTTCATCAATCGCAGGCGCACCCAAATCAAAGTGCTGTATTACAGCGCAGGCGGATTGTGCCTATGGGCCAAGCGACTGGAAAAAGGCCAATTTCAGGTTCTTGAACCCACGCAAACGGATGATCAGAAATTGATTTTAAACGCAGCCACACTGCACTGCTTAATTGATGGAATCAAATGGAGCAAAGCGCCACAGCACAAGCGTTTCGGGAGTGTGATGTGGCACAATTCCAGCCATGGAAACGGCTGATTTAATTCAAGAAAACACACTTCTAAAGCAAAAAAATGCTTCACTTGAATCAGCCTATGAACATGCCCAAGAGCAAATTCATCGCCTTTTTGAGCAGATTCAAGAGCAAGGCAAAAGACTGGCTGAAGTCGAACAACTCAAACACCAATTGGATTGGTTCAAACGCCAACTGTTTGGTCAAAAGTCAGAAAAGCAGATCATTGGACAGCCCGGGCAAGGCAATTTGTTTGAAAGACAGAATCCGCAAGCTATAAAACCAGAAAAAACCACCGAGATCAAAGCCCACAAGCGCCGCAGCAAACAACGCAGCCCCGATGAAGTCAACAACACCGGTTTGCGCGTTGACTTGTCCGTACCCACAGAAACCATCGAAATCTTGTCGCCTGAGCTATCAGGCCCCCATGCCGATCAATTCAAAATTGTGGGTTGGGATGAAGTCTCCAAACTGTCCATGCGCCCGGGCAGCTACGTCATCCTGCTGCAGCGCATCGCCAAAGTGTGTCGCAAGAGCGATGAGAGTTTCTTGCCCACCCCTCATGCACCGGGTCGTGTTCTGGATGGCACTTGTCTGGATGTTTCCTGTCTGGCTGGGCTGATGGTTGATAAAGCGTGTTATCACTTGCCGCTGTATCGCCAACACCAGAGAATGAAAGACGCTGGCATTCGGGTTTGCCGCAGCAGCCTGAGCAATTAGGTGCTCAAGGGCATCGAATTACTTCGGCCCATCTACAACGCACTTTGGCAAAGCGTGCAGCAATCCCAAGTGCTGGCCATGGATGAAGTGCCGATTAAGGTCGGGCAAAAAAGCCCGGGCAAAATGCAGCAAACCTACTTCTGGCCCCTGTACGGGGATCAGGATGAAGTGGTGTTCACCTGGTCCAAGAGCCGGGGGCATCAACATGCGCTCGAGCAACTCAAAACCTTCAAAGGCAGCTTGATTACCGATGGGTATGAGGCCTATGAAAAAACCGTGATTGCCTTAAATCGGGAAAAGCATCAAGTCACCCATGCCAACTGTTGGGTGCACACACGTCGTTACTTTGAAAGAGCCAAAGAGATGGAACCCCAGTTGGCTCAGCAAGCCTTGGACTTTATCGCTCAGTTGTATCGGCTTGAGGCGCAATGGCGTGAACAGGAACTCTCGCCTGATGCCGTGATTGAAAAACGAAGAACGCATTCAGAGCCGATTGTTCACGCTTTGTTTGGCTGGATTGACCAACACATTCAGGATCCGGGCTTATTGCCCACCAACCCGCTGGTCAAGGCTTTGCACTCTGCCAGAAAACGGGCCGATTCACTCAAGGTGTTTTTAGCCAATCCTTTGGTGCCCTTGGACACCAATCACCTCGAACGTGCACTTAGAGTCATCCCCATGGGCGCAAGAATTTCCTGTTTTGCTGGTCAGAATTGGGTGCCCAACAGTTGGGTATCCTGCAAAGCCTGTTGGTGACCTGTCGGCTTCATGAGGTCAAGCCCTATCGCTATCTGGTCGATGTGTTGCAACGAGTCAGCGAGCATCCGGCCAGCCAAATCGATGATTTAATCCCCAGAAACTGGAAGATTAAGTTTGCCGATAAGCCAATGGGTTCGGTGCTTGATGAGTTGGACCAACTTGGAATCAAGTCAACCAAACAACAACCTTACCGACCTAAAACACAGCGATAACAAATTGCTCACCATAAATCAAGCGTGTTAGATTGGTCGGTTACGGCAGGCCAACTTCGACCGCCTCTTCCAGAGGCCAAACGCACTCCTAAAACGTTCCAGGCTTTTACGCCGCACTGGTGCTGCAGGGCATGCCTCCCGGCTAGGCATTTGCCCAAACCCCGTCTGAAGCTCACTTGCTCGGCGGCCGTTAACTCGCCCTCGGCGCCAGGGCGCGAAAGCAGCGATTTTTGGCGCAATTCTGCGCCGAGTGATATGCCATATTATGATTTTGCAGCTATATACATTAACCGGCAAACAACAGTGTGCACCTGCTAACTTGGAGCAATGCCTGAACGAGATCGCGCAGGCTGATCCAAAACTTGCTCACGATCCCGGATACTTGAGGTTGCAAGACATTGTTAAAAACCTGAAGCCAGGAGCATTCAATCTTGAAAACAGCAGTTATTACCGGAGCAAGCAGTGGCATTGGCGAGGCCTGCGCCCGATTGCTGGCCCACAGTGGCTGGAAGGTATTTCTTGTGGCGCGCAGGCGGGAGCGGCTGGAGCCTATAGCCTAGGAAATAAATGGACATGCCATCGTGGTGGATGTAACCACGGCCCAAGAGGCCGATATCAGGCCCGTTACCCGCTGCGATTTGCTGGTGAACTGTGCGGGTGGCGCACTTGGCTTGGATGCGGTGAGCCAGGCCAGTGCCGATGATTGGACACGCATGTTCAACACCAACGTGCTGGGCACCTTGCGCATGACCCAGCTTTTGCTGCCTCGGCTCATCGAATCCCAAGGGTCCATCATGAATATCACTTACACCGCTGCGCTGAGCGCATACGAAGGGGGTGGCGGCTACTGCGCGTCCAAAAGCGCTCAACGGGCATTCACACAATCGTTGCGCCTTGAGATGAAGGGCGTGCCAATACGCATTACTGAAGTACTGCCCGGCATGGTGCACACACCGGAGTTTTCGCTCAACCGCTTTGGTGGCGATGCTGAAAGAGCCAAAGCCGTGTATGAAAACGTTGACCGACCATTGACCGCAGACGATGTGGCACAAGTGGTGGTCGGAATCGCCAACCTGCCCGCCCATGTCAATGTCGATGAAATTGTGGTTCGGCCTGTGGCACAGCGTGCCCAGCATGCTTTGTTTCGCGGAAGTCTCGGTTGGCACTGTGAGAAGTGATGCGCCATGAGCCAATGAAAGTCATCCTTGGATGCCCACGCCAAACAAACAGGCGCCACGGGTGACACCACCCCAGTGAAACACCACC
>JAAURO010000284.1 GCA_012032215.1 Limnobacter sp. | reverse complement strand
TTGTGCCCCAAACCGTTGACGGCAATGCCGGAGAGGCCATCCAGGTACTTTTTGCCTTCAGTGGACCACAACCAGACACCATCGCCATGGGTAAAGGCAATGGGTTGGCGTGAGTAAGTGTTCATTAAATGCGAAGTCACGGTTGGCCTTTTGGGAAATCAAAGGGAGGGTCGCGGTGTATGCAAAAGCCTTGGTGCCTTAGTTTTTCTGGCGCCGGTGGGCTTCCTGGCGAAATTTATCCAGATCAGAATGCTGATAGCGGTTTTGAATGTAAGCAGGTGCTGTTGCAGAAAGACTCAGGTATTTGTCCAGGGGAAACAGCTTGCCGCCGGCATGCACGTTGTCTGTTTTTAAAGAGTCTACGTTGTCGCGGTTTATCAGGGGCGTGCCAGGCAGGCATTCCATAAAAAACGCCAGAACTTTGGCAATGGCATCGGGCAACGGCAGGATTTTTGGGTGTTTTCCGGCGGCGTTGGCTGCCAGGGTTACCAGTTCGCGAAGCGTAAAAATTTCCAGGCCGACCAGGTCGTAGGTGGTGTGCACAGTGGCTTTACTGCCGTCTTCCACACAAATGCGCACGGCTTTGGCAACATCGGCTACTGCCACGGGCTGAAAGCGGGTGTTGGCACCCGCCAGTGGAATAACCGGAAGCAGGTGGCTTAATCCGGCAAACGTATTCAAAAACTGGTCTTTGGGGCCGAACACCACCGAGGGGCGAAGAATGGTCCATTGCAAACCGCTGTCTTTAATGGCGGCTTCGCCATCGGTTTTAGAGCGCAGATACATAGAGGGAGCCGGGTTTTGCGTGCCCACGCCCAATGCGCTTATATGGATAACGCGCCGCACCTTCTGGCGGCTCATGACAGCACACAGCGCCTTGGGCAGATCTACGTGGTTTTGCCGGAAGGTTTTGCCATAGGGCTTAGCCCGTGTGGAGTGCAAAATGCCCACCAGATTAACCACTGCATCTTGCCCATCTACTAGGCGGCTTAAGGCTGCACGGTCGTGGATGTCGGCCTTGACGATGCGGCAGGTAGGCAGGGTTAAAAGGTGTTTGGCCTTGTCGTAGCGCCGGGTGGGTACGGTAATTCTGCACCCGGCTTGTGCCAGTTGGTTACACACTGCTTCTCCGATAAAACCGGAGCCGCCCAATACCAATACGTTAAGAATACCTGTCATGTTTGGTTAAATGTTTTGATGTAAGCAATTGAATGGGGTAAGTGCACCAAGCCAGGCACCTTGTATTCAAGGTGTTTTTTTACTGACCACCCTGAATCATACCGAGTCTTTGCTTCAAGGAGATGGGATGCTCATTCAGAAGCAGCGAATAAGCAACGGTGTTGGATAAAACATTTTGTACATACGAGCGCGTTTCATCGAATGGAATCAGTTCAGCAAACAAGGCACCTTCAATGCTTTTGCCACTTGGCAGACGGCCGCTCCAGCGCACGGGCCGCGAGGGCCCTGCGTTGTAGCCTGCGGAGGCCATAACCAGCGAACCATCGAATTTTTCGTGCATCATTTTGAGGTACGAGGCACCCAAGGTGATGTTGGTGTCAATTTCATTGACCTGGCCCAGGGAGAAATCTTTCATGCCAATTTTTTTCGCCACATAACTGGCCGTAGCTGGCATGACTTGCATGAGACCATTGGCCCCCACGTGCGACCGGGCAATGGAAACAAACCGCGATTCCTGCCGAATGACGCCATACACCCACGCTTCTTCCACGCCCACCATGCCGGTTTGGGTTTTCATGTTGTCGCGGAAAGGGGTCAGGTAGCGCAGGCTAAGATCGTGCTCTTTTTCGGTGCGGTCTGCGGCTGAAATGGCGCGGTCATACAATTGGTTGTTGTAGGCCCAGTTGGCTGCGGCCAGCAGTTCGCGGTCATTCATTTGTGCCGTCTGCAGATTGAATTCCCAAAAGCCATCGGTTTGCATGCCAGCATCGTAAAAAGCCAGGGCACGTTGCAGATTGGGGTTGGATTTGGCATCGGCGAGTTCTGTTACGGTGACAGGCTTGGCCTTGTTGGGGGCCTGCACGGTCAGCCCCAGCTCTTCCAGAGACAACTTGCCGTAAAAAGTAAAAGGCGAAGACGCCTGGATCCATTGAAGACGTGCCTCTACAAGTTCATTTTTTTGAGCCAGAGCACGGCCTTTCCAGTATTTCCAGCCGTCTTCACTGGCAAGTGGCTCGGGCAGGGTATTCAGGTAAGTAAGTGCGTCATCCCAGTTTTCTGCCAACAGTGCAGCACGAACACGCCACTCAAAGAGCTCGTGGCTGAGCACATCGTCGCGGCTGCGCTTGAAGTAGTCTGCCGCCTGGGTGTCCCACAGCAGGGCTGCGCGGTAGCCAATGTGTGCCCACAGCCAGCGTTTGGTGTGCGCGGGAATTTTGTTGTTCAGGCTGCCGCTTAGCCAGTCTGCGGCGGCAGTGGGGTCGGTGGTGGCCAATCGGGTAAGTGCTGCGGCCAAAGCCAGCGAGGAGTAGCTGCTTTTGCGCGAATTCTGTAAAAAGCGTTCGGGGTTGGAGACAGCTTCTTTCAGTTCTTTGCTCGAAATCGACTTGCTCCAGGCGGTGTCTGATAAATCGTTGATGAAATCCTGCACATTGCTGGTTTTGTCGACAGCAACCAGATTCAGGGCACGCAGGGTTAATTCGTCTTCAGAAATGGCCTGTTTGTCGAGTAAAAACCGCACCATTGCACGGCATGCGGTGGGCATGCGGCGTTGGTAACTCAGTAGTTCAATGACTTCGGTGTGAACCACCTGGCCCTCGTAGGCATTTAACATGGTGTCTGCACACTCTACGGTGGTGTCGGGGCGGTAACGGAGCTGGCTGCGCTCGGATTTGTAGGTGGCCCAGTTCTGGTAACGGGCAAGCTGGCCCAGCCAGTCGCGGCGCAATTCTTCGGCCGCCCACGTGTTGGCATTGCGTTTAAGAAGCGACTGCACTTCGTTGGCTGACCAAGGGGGCCCTTCGGTGCCAAACGAATTGGGGCCTTGTTCTAGCCGAAAACGCCAGATTTCAAGGTAGGGCCTAAAAAGACTGTCGCCTTTGAACTGGCTTTCAAGCCGTGTAAACTCGGCGAAATTGCCTTTCACAAAGGCCCGCTTCACTTCTGCAATATCGGGGGAAAACCGATTGCCAAGCTGGGCATGGGCCTCAGGCATACCGCCCACGACCAGGCCTGCACCAACTCCAAGTGCTGCAAAGCTGCGCGCCAAGGTTTTAGAACAAAGAGCTGGACAGAAAAATTGAGGTTCATTTTGAATGGCATAAGTGTT
>JAAURO010000283.1 GCA_012032215.1 Limnobacter sp. | reverse complement strand
CACTTCGTGGTGGCCGTTGCGTGCGATGCAGGCAGAGGGGCTGCATCCGTTGTGGGCTTCGGCGGCTACTTACTGGATTGGCTGTTGTGTCATTGGGTTGGCAAGGCCCGCAACCGTGTGTGAATTTGCCCGTCACAAGCCGTTGTGGGTGTTGTCGCTGGCGGCAGGTTCACATGGTGGGTTTTAACTGGGGGGTAACGGTTGGCGAGGTTATCCGGGTGGTGTTGCTGTTTTATTTAATGCCAGTCTGGACGCTGTTGCTGGCTTGGTGGGTGCTGGGTGAAGTGCCGCACCGCCGCGCCTTATTGCGTGTGGTGGCGGCGCTGGCGGGGGCGATGTTGGTGCTAAGTCCGCAGGACAGCATGGGTTTTCCGGTCCCGGCAACCTTGGGGGAGTGGCTGGGCCTGTCTGGGGGTGTGTGTTTCGCCTTGAACAATGTGATGCTGCGCCACCAGCAGGCACGGTCTGCGCAGGCGCGTCTGTTTGCCATGTTGTGGGCGGGTGACCTTACCTGTGGTGGTGGCTGCTGTGCTGGGTTTGTTGGCTGGGGGCAGTGAAAGTGCAGGTGGTTTGGTGCCCTGGCCCTCGGTGATGGGTTGGCGGGGTGTGGCGGTGCTGGTGGTTTTTTCAGGCCTGTTGCTGGCGGCCAACTATGCCTTGCAGTACGGTGCGGCGCGTTTGCCTGCCAATGTAACAGCGGTGCTTATGTTGTCGGAGGTTTTGTTTGCAACGCTTTCGGCGGTGTGGCTGACCGAAGAAAGGCTTACTTTGAAAATTGCGTTGGGCGGGGCGCTGATTTTTTTGCGGCTGGCTCCAGTGCACTAGAAAAACAGGCAAAACCCCGCAATCAGGCTGCTGAGGTTTCCTAGCGGGATTTGTGGGCACGATGCCTGAAACTTACTGCTTGCGTTTTTGACGCCGCCAATCCCATGGGGCAATGGGTTTGGGCCGCGCCCATAGGCCTTGTTGCTGCTGTTGGGCGGTTTGCTGGGCCTGTTGGTAAAGCTGCTGGTCGGCAGGGCTTTGGGTGTTGGCGTACTGGGTGTACCACCATGCGTGGCCCAGTTCTATGGCTTCAAGATTTACATCGTGTGAATATTCGCATGGGGGTTGGCTGCAGCCAGGCGGTATTTTAAGCACCTTGCCAATTTGACGCTGGTATTTGTCGGTGCCTGAAATCTGCACGCCAACTTGCTGGTTCAGGGTTTGTTCGCTTAACCACTGGCCCGATTGTTTGCCGTGGGCTTGGTCGCGCTCGGGTGCATCTATGCCGTGCAGTCGAATGCGGTGTTTCAGGCCATGGCTGTCGATAAGGGTGAGTGTGTCGCCATCGGCCACGCGCGTGACGGTGCCTGTAATCAGGTTGTTTTGCGCGGTTTGGGTGGCATGGTTTGGTGTTGCGTTTTTGGGCGAGGTGCCAAGGCCATTTTGCCCGGAAAACACGGTAAAAGCCGCAATGGCAAGTGCCAGCAGCAGTGTGCGTTTGCGTTTCCAGAAGCGCCGGGTGTTTTGGGGCGGCACGCGGCAGCAGGCTGGGGCGGTTGCGGGGTGGTGGTGTGGTGTGCGTGGGCAAGGTGAAAAGTTCTGTTTGAAGTGGTTTGCGTGCATTATGGGGCCAGGCTGTTTGTACTCAAGGGTTTGCAATGACAACACGCACGGTTTTAACCGATTTTAACGCAGAGCGCACGGTGGCTACGGTGCGTCTAAACCGCCCGGAAAAGCTGAATGGAGTAACCTGGCACATGCTGCGGGAAATGCGGCAGGTACAGCGCGCCTTGCGCCGCGAAAAAAAACTGCGCGTGGTGGTGCTGGAAGGCGCGGGCACTTCTTTTTGTGCCGGGCTGGATTTTAAAAGCGCGCTGGCCAGCCCTTTTACGGTGCTGAAAATGTACCTGCAAATCTGGTTGCCTTGGCGCAATGTTTTTCAAAGCTGGGCCATGGGCTGGCGCGATTTGCCGGTGCCTGTGATCGCCAGGGTGCAGGGCCATTGCTTTGGTGCGGGTTTGCAGCTGGTGCTGGGGGCGGACATTCGGGTGTGCACTTTGGACGCGTGCATTTCTGTGATGGAGAGCAAATGGGGTTTGGTGCCAGACATGGGCGGGGTGGCTCTGCTGGCTGAGCTGTTGCCGCTGGATGTGGCCAAGGAACTGGTGCTGACCGGGCGGGTTATAGAGGGTGCACAGGCCGCAGAACTGGGTGTAATGACGCACGCCAGCGAGTTGCCGGATGCTGTGGTGCACGGGCTGGTGGCGGAAATTCTGGAGCGTTCGCCCGATGCGGTGGCCGCTGGCAAACGGTTGCTGCAGCGGGTGTGGGGGCCAGATGCAAGCGAACACCTGGCCCAGGAAAGGCGCTGGCAGCGCAAGCTGGTGGGCTTTAAAAACCAGCGGATAAGCCTGCACCGGCATGCAGGGGGCAAAAGTGTGCCTTTTGTGAAAAGCAGGATTAAGTAGGACTGGCCGCACTTTTCTGGCGTTTGCGATTGGCCAGAAGTTCATCAAAGGCGGTGGCTGTCTGGCCGGTATGAACGCGGTATGTATTGTTTTTGACACTTGTTTGGGTGTTATTGGCGAACTTGCGTTGCAGGGTCATGCCCAGGCCGGCAGCTTGATGCTTAAGCATGTGATGAACGTCTCGCAGAAAAATCAGCGCCTCGTTACCGAAACAGTCGTTGGTTTCCAGTCTTTTCAGAAGAATGTTGCCGCAGGCTGAAAGTATGCGGTGGAAAGCTTGTTGTTTTTCTGGGCTGACCGGGCTGTGGATGTTGCAAAAGGTAGCGTGCAGGGCATTTACATGCTCTGTTATTCTTTGCTGGTAGGCAGATTTCCCCCAGTTTTTAAATGGGATTTCCCGGACTCTGGTGCTCAGGGCAAACGAGGCGTCGCTTTTCATGCCGTAGTTGGAGGCAATGACCACGAGCAGGGGCATGGGCGGGGTTATTCTTAAACGGGCAACTTTCGGGTATCTGTGTGCTTGAATAGTGAGAGCCTCTTTAAGTTTTTCAATGAGCTGACTGTCTTGCAGATCGGCTTCATCGAGTAAAAACACCAGGTTTGTGCTTTGTGCTTCTTCAATAAGCGTTCGGTGGGGCTCGCCTATCACTTCCATATCCGGGGCGTTCCAGTTGCTAAAATTGTAGGGGGTATTTTCCGCACCCGTGTATTGCAAAACTCAGTGACGCTCATGGTAACAAGCAGGGCATCAAGAATTTTTTCAGCAATTTGATGCGAAATCCAGGTTTTTCCCGTGCCCGGGGGGCCTGTAAAAAATACCGCAAGTGGGGTGAGTGGGGGGCTTA
>JAAURO010000282.1 GCA_012032215.1 Limnobacter sp. | reverse complement strand
AAAGGAATGTCTTCTTTGCGCTCCCGCAGTGCGGGCAAGCGCAGCCGAATCACATTCAAGCGGTGAAACAGGTCTTCACGGAAAAGGCCTTGTTGCACATGCGATTCAAGATTCTGGTGCGTAGCAGCAATCACCCGCACATTGGCCTTGATAGACTGTTGCCCCCCTACACGGTAAAAACAACCATCGGACAGCACGCGAAGCAAACGGGTTTGCAACTCTGGGGGCATGTCGCCAATTTCGTCCAGAAACAGCGTGCCCCCCTCGGCTTGCTCAAAACGTCCACGGCGCTGGGCCTGCGCGCCTGTAAACGCACCGCGTTCGTGGCCAAACAATTCCGATTCCAGAAGGTCTTTGGGAATAGCAGCCGTGTTCAGCGCAATAAAAGGCTTGTGCATGCGTGGGCTGTGGCGATGCAGCGCCTTGGCCACCAGCTCTTTGCCGCTTCCCGATTCACCAGTAATCAACACGGTTACGTTCGATTGCGACAACCTGCCAATCGCCCGGAATACCTCTTGCATAGCCGGGGCCTGGCCCAGAATTTCAGGAGTAGATTGTGGTTTCTCTTCGGGGATGGGGTCGTCGGCCTGAGACTCCCGAACAGCGCGCAAAATAAGCTCCACGGCCTTGTCCACATCGAAAGGCTTGGGCAAATACTCAAAAGCGCCTCCTTGAAAGGCAGCCACTGCGCTGTCCAAATCAGAGAATGCCGTCATGATAATCACCGGCAATTCAGGAAACCTTTTGCACAACTGCTCAAGCAGCTCAAGACCGCTTTGCCCTGGCATTCGGATATCAGAAACCAGAACCTGCGGGGTTTCGTGCTCAAACCGGGCCAACACTTCCGGCACAGAGGCAAAAATCTCGCACACAATACCCTGGCGCTGCAAGGCTTTTTGCAACACCCAGCGAATGGAGTGGTCATCGTCAACAATCCAGATTGGTCGCATGCGCTAAATCCTTATGCCCCGTCAAGTCGCCTGGCTGCTTGCCTGGCTGCTCAAGAGGTAAAACCATGGTGAAACAAGTATGCCCCGGTTGAGACTGGCATTCGATAACCCCCCCGTGCTGCTGCACAAAAGTTTGTGCCAAAGTCAAGCCCAGACCGCTGCCGTTTTCACGGCCAGAGACCAACGGAGAGAAAATCCGCTCTTGAATGTCTACAGGAATGCCGGGGCCGTTGTCTGTAATCTGCAATTCCAGTGCCAAGCGATATTGATGGCGGTTTAACGTCAAACGCCGCACCACTCTGGTGCGCATTGTAATACGGGCCTCGTGCTGCTGCACCAGTTCATCCAATGCCTGGGCAGCATTTCTGACCACATTCAGCAAGGCTTGAATGAGTTGCTCGAAATCGCCCATAAACTCGGGAATAGACACATCGTAATCACGCCGAACCTGCAAACCTTTCGGGTACTCTGCCAGAATAACCGAGCGCACTCTTTCGCACACCTCGTGAATGTTCATCTGCCCCACAATGTGCGGTCTACGATGGGGTGCGAGCAAACGATCTACAAGAGTTTGAAGGCGGTCAGATTCCTGAATCACAATCTGGGTGTACTCGCGCAGTTCTGCGCTGGGCAACTCGGCCTCCAGCAACTGCGCAGCACCACGAATACCGCCCAACGGGTTTTTGATTTCATGCGCCAGATTGCGAATCAGCTCTTTGTTGGCCAGCGACTGATCCCGCAACCGCGCTTCGCGATCCACGCGCATTTGCTGCTCGATTTCCCGCAGTTCCAGCACAAACAGATTGCCCAGGTTATCCGGGCACGAGCGTAGAATCTGCACATGCTCCAAAATACCATCGGGTCGGCACATTTCGAAAATTTGCACCTTGACTTCAAAGGCAGCATCGTGTGCCTCGGCCAAAAAAGCACTAAACAAGCCCGGCACAGAAAACAACCCAGCCAGGCCACTGCCCTCAAGGCTGCGTCGCGACACCTGAAACAGCTGCTCGGCCTGTGCATTGGCAAACAGCACGTCACCTGCAGGGCTGCACAGCACCACAGCGGTAGCAAGCAACTCCAATGCCAGGCAATCGAAGGCCTGGAAAGACGTGGGCAAAGAGAATGTGTGTAGAGGCTGGACCAAAACAACTCCGACCCGGCTGATAAACCGGGCCGGTACCGGTTTACTGGCCTACTGAGAAATGCTGGTTATTTCGTTTTCCAGTATGCCGATGTTTTCACGAGTCACCATGATATCCTGCTTCAGGCGCTCCAGGCGGTCCAGATAACGCTGATAATTTTTTTCATTGCCCTGTCTTTCGGGTTCACCATTGTTAAACTCGGCTTCCAGGCTGGCCAGCTTGCTGCGCTCTAAGCGCAGCTCTTCTTCCAGAATCAGGATACGATCCCGCCTTGCATCGTAGGAATCACGGGAAGCCGATTTGCCAGCAGCCGAAGAAGGGGTATTACCGGGCAAGTCTCCAGAACCAGAACCGTTTGCCGAGCCAGCTCCAAAATCGGGAGTATTTCTGCCAGAATCGCCACCGCTGGCTGCGCTACGCCGGTCACCTGCACCATTCTGGGAAGGGGCATACGGATCGGCCTTGGCAGTTGCATTTGCCGGGGATTTTCTTTCCGGGGCAGAAGGAATAACGGTAACCGGCCCCAGGTTGAGTGGTCGGCAGCCTTTTCCGCCATCCTGATTCTGATAGGTTCTGGAGCCATCGGGATTCTCACAGACGTACATGGTCGTACCCAGTGCATAAGGGTGCCCATAAAACAGCAAGGCCGACAGAACCACCCCTGCTCTGATGGCTCGAGGTATAGAGTCAAACAGCATTAGTAAACTCTCAGAACTGAAAATCACAACGCAATCATAAAGGAAGCGGGCGCGGGGTTAACCCCCCAATCTAAGTGAGGTGGTCAAAATAAAAAGGCAGCCCGAAAGCCGCCAAATTTTTAACAATTTAATTCAATGGGTTACAAACTAAAATACATATCATACTCAATCGGGTGAGGGGTCATGCGGAAACGTTGTACCTCTTCCATTTTCAGGGCAATGTAAGCATCCAGCATGTCGTTGGTAAACACGCCGCCACGGGTTAAAAACTCGCGATCCTGGTCGAGGGCCTCCAGTGCTTGTTCTAGCGACACACACACGGTTGGAATTTTTGCATCTTCTTCGGGGGGCAAGTCGTACAGGTTTTTGTCGGCAGCTTCACCCGGGTGAATTTTATTCTGAACGCCATCCAGCCCCGCCATCAGCATGGCGGCAAATGCCAGATAAGGGTTGGCCGTGGGGTCTGGAAAGCGTGCCTCGATGCGGCGGCCCTTGGGGTTGGCCACGTACGGAATACGAATG
>JAAURO010000281.1 GCA_012032215.1 Limnobacter sp. | reverse complement strand
TCCAGCACAGCGGCCTCGGAGGTAATTACAACTTCCTGGGTTTCGGTTTTAACATGCGACAAGGCCTGCGCCACAGAGCGCAGGTTGCCCATGCCGTAATCCACGATAGCAACCGTTTTCACGGGGTTCTCAGGGGTGCAAGAAGCACCGCTAAAACACGATGGCTCACAAGGCCCCCTTGGTACTGGGTATGACATTGGCCTGGCGCGGGTCGCGTTCTACGGCCATGCGCAGCGCACGCCCAAAAGCCTTGAACACCGTTTCGCACTGGTGGTGGGCATTGCGGCCGCGCAGGTTGTCGATGTGCAGGGTAAGCAGGGCGTGATTAACAAAGCCCTGAAAAAACTCGAACACCAAATCGACATCGAACTGGCCTATCATGGCACGGGTAAAGGGCACATGCATTTCCAGGCCGGGCCTGCCTGATAAATCGATGACCACGCGCGAAAGCGCTTCATCCAGCGGCACATAACTGTGCCCATAGCGCACAATGCCTTTTTTGTCGCCCAAGGCTTTGGTGAAGGCCTGGCCCAAGGTAATACCAACGTCTTCCACGGTGTGGTGGGCATCTATTTGCAAATCGCCGGTGGCACGAATGTCCAGATCGAACAAACCATGGCGGGCTATTTGATCAAGCATGTGGTCCAGAAAGGGCACACCGGTTTCGAGGTGGCGCTGACCCGTGCCATCCAGATTGATTCTGACAACAATCTGGGTTTCCAGGGTGTTGCGGCTGACTTGCGCCGTTCTTGGGGTGTTGTGTGTGGTGCTCATGATGCGTTGGCTTCAACCAGGGCGCCCTCCAGGGCATTTAAAAATTGGGTGTTTTCTGATTCGGTGCTCACCGTAACACGCAAGCAGTTTTCCAGCAGCGGGTGTGCCGCACTGACATTCTTTACCAAGATACCTTGGTTTTTCAGGGCTTGAAAGACCTCGCTGGCATTGGGCACCCTGAACAACACAAAGTTGGCAGCCGATTCAAACACTTCCAGGGGCTTGCCGCCTGCCTGCAACTGGGCGATTTGGGCCATTAGCCGCCCTCGGCTGGCTGTAAGCAGATTGGCCTGCTTTTGCAAAATGCTCCAGTGTTCCATGATAAACGTGGCGGCAATGCGGGTAAGAATATTGACATTGTAAGGGGGGCGCACCTTGTTGAGCTGGGTAATCCAGCTTTCCTGGGCCACAGCATAACCCAGCCGAATGCCTGCCAGCCCCAGTTTGGAAACCGTGCGCAGCACCAGTGCATTCGGGAATTCCAGCACGCGATGCATGAAAGTGGCATTGGCAAAGGGCTCGTAGGCTTCGTCGATAACCACCAGGCCGGGGGCAGCATTTAAAATCTGCACAATTTCAGATTCTTTGAGCGCCCGGCCGGTGGGATTGTTCGGCCATGCCAAAAACACCACTTTGGGTTGGTTGGCGGCAATGGCCTTGAGCATGGCGGGTAAATTAAGCGAAAAGTCGGGGTTTAAATCGACTCCCACAAATTGCGCGTGCGAGAGCGTGGCAAACACCTGGTACATCACAAACGTGGGCACGGGCGAGAGCACTACGTCGTCGGGTTCGCAGCAGGTGCGAACAATCAGGTCGATAAGTTCGTCGGAGCCATTGCCAAACAGGATTCGGGCGGCTTTGGGAATGGTGCTTACGTTGCGCAAGGCGGCTTCCAGCTCGGGGGCTTCCGGGCTGGGATAGCGGTTCAGGCTGGCGTGCGCCAGGCGTTGTGCCAAAGTGGCACGCAGGGGTTGGGCAGCTCATAAGGGTTTTCCATGGCGTCCAGCTTGACCATGTTTTCCGGTTCAGCCACCGGGTAAGCCGAAGCAGCCAGCACGCTGTTGCGGACGGTTTGACGCAGAATACTCATTCGGGAGCCTTTTTAAACTTGGGGCCTATGCGGTATTGGGCCGAGCGGGCATGGGCAGAAAGGCCTTCACCTTCGGCCAGCTCAGCGGCGATTTCGCCCAGGGCACTTGCCCCCGCCTCGGAGGCAAAAACAATGCTGCTGCGTTTCTGGAAATCGTACACCCCCAGGGGGCTGGAAAACCGCGCCGTGCCTGCGGTTGGCAGCACGTGGTTGGGCCCTGCGCAGTAACGCCCAGGGATTCCGAACTGTATGGCCCCATGAAAATAGCCCCGGCATGCGCGATGAGGGGCATCAGGGCATCGGGGTTTTGCACAGAGAGCTCCAGGTGCTCGGGCGCAATTTGATTGGACAACTGGCAGGCTTGCTCCAGACTTTCAACCTGAATGAGTGCACCACGGTTTTTCAGGGAGGTGGCAATCACCGTGTGACGCGGCATGGTGTCCATGAGGCGTTTCATGCTGGCCTGCACCTGATCGAGAAACTGCGCAGACGGAGACAGCAAGATGGCCTGCGCCATTTCATCGTGTTCGGCTTGCGAGAACATGTCCATGGCCACCCAATCGGCATTGGTGTGCCCATCGCAAATAACCAGAATTTCAGAGGGGCCGGCAATCATGTCGATGCCCACGGCACCAAACACACGGCGCTTGGCTTCAGCCACCCAGGCATTGCCTGGGCCTACTATTTTATCCACCCTGGGAATGGTAGCCGTGCCATACGCCAACGCAGCAACCGCCTGTGCACCGCCCACGGTAAACACCCGATCAACGCCTGCCAGGTAGGCAGCCGCCAGCACCAAGGGGTTGCGCACGCCGCCCGGGGTGGGCACCACCATAATGATTTCGGCTACACCCGCCACTTTGGCAGGAATGGCGTTCATGAGCACCGAGGAGGGGTACGCCGCTTTGCCGCCCGGCACATACAAACCAGCGCGTTCCAGAGGCGTTACGCGCTGGCCCAGGCGGGTGCCATCGGGTTCGGTGTAGTCCCAGCTGTGGGCCACTTGCCGCTCGTGAAAACTGCGGATGCGTTCGGCGGCAGCCTGCAAAGCGGCTTTTTGCGCAGAATCCAAGCCCTCAAAGGCGGTTTTGAGATCGGCTGCAGGAATTTCCAGTTCGGCGGCGCTGTTGGCCTGCACGCGGTCGAAGCGGGCGGTGTATTCCAGCACGGCGGCATCGCCACGGTTGCGCACTTGGGACAAAATATCGGCCACCGCGGTTTCGATGTGCGGGTCGCGGCTTTCGTCGTAGGCCAGCAAAGTGCGAAAACGCCTCTTGAAAGCCTTCCTGCGAGGTGTTGAGTCTTTGAATCAATAGGGACATGGCGATAAAACAGGTTTATTTATACCGGTAAATAGGGGTGGGTTTGCGTGCTGCCTGGCCTGCTGAAAAAGGCTCATGCCGAATGGGCATGTGCGGCCCCCGCAGCCACGGCCTGCTTGAACACGGAAACAATCGGCTGCA
>JAAURO010000280.1 GCA_012032215.1 Limnobacter sp. | reverse complement strand
CGTTGGCATTCAGTCTGGGCCTTTCTGTGGCAGACCCCCACCCAGAATGGCTGGCGGGTTTTTCCGCAGGCTTGCTGCAAGCAGCCCAAACCTACCATTGCCCTTTAATTGGTGGCGACACCACAGGTGCCCGAGGTGCCACGGTTGTAGCCATTCAGGTATTTGGGTACAAACCCGCGCATCTGCAAACCCTGCAGCGCAATTTGGCAGTGCCTGGCCCAGGCGGTGTACGTAAGTGGCAAGCCGGGGCTGGCCCGGGCTGGGCTTGGCTGCATGCTTTTGAGGCACGTGGCAGGCTGGCAGAGCTGCTTTCCCCCGAACAAACCTTGCTGTGGCGTGCCTTACAGGCCAAGCTGCCCCACGCGTTTACAGAGCAAGCCCGCTTGTGCCTTTTCAGGCCCGCACCTCCTTTGTCCCTGGCTGGGCGTTTGGGGCATTATGCCAGCGCCGGGCTGGATTTGTCCGATGGCTTGGCGGGTGATTTGGCACACCTGTGCACGGCCTCCAGGGTGGGTGTGCTGTTGCAGGGCCAGGCTCTTCTGGATGCCTTGCTGGAAGGCTTCGAGCCCGGATTTGCCACCAGCCTTTCAGCAGAACAACAGTACTTTTTGCTGGAACAGATTCTAAAAGGCGGCGACGACTACGAGTTGTGCTTTACCCTGGATGCCCAGCACCAGGCACGGCTGGCCCACGATGCCCACGATTGCCATAGCCGCGTAAACTGCGTGGGGCATGTTGTTGGTAGCGCAAACGTTGGCAGCAGCAAGCCGGGTGCAGTACAGTGTGAGTTCAGGGCCAGGCTGGTGCCTGTGCCTGCTTCGTTTAACCATTTTTCCGGGGCCGTCACTTCTTGAATACTGTGCAACCTGAGCCGCCACCCATGCAACGAATTCGGCCCGATTGGCGCTTTGCCATGGCGCATCCTTTCCACTTTGTGGCGCTGGGGTTCGGCAGCGGTCTGGCTTGGGTGTTGCCAGGCACTTTTGGCACACTGATGGGCTGGCTGTTGTTTGTGGGTTTAAATCCTTTCCTGAACGATTGGGCCTGGGGGTTGCTGATCGGTCTTTGCTTTGCTGCGGGTATTCCTGTGTGTGGGTGTGCGGGCAAGGCGCTGGGCGTGGTCGACCATGGCAGCATTGTGTGGGATGAAATTGTAGCCATCTGGCTCGTGCTGTTTGTCAGTGCAGACCAGCTGGGCAGCCCTGCCGGGCAGTGTATTGCCGTGGTGGTGTTCCGGTTTTTCGACATGGTGAAACCCAATCCGATAGGCTGGCTGGATATGCGTTACAAAAGCGGATTCGGCGTTATGCTCGACGATGTGGTGGCCGCGTTGTTTACACTGCTTACATTGGCCGTTGGTCTGTATTACTGGAGGTAAAAAGACCGTGACAGATGCCGTGTTTAAACAGGTAAAGCGATTGCCGACCACTTTGTGCAGCACAAGGCCAGGCTGGCCGTGGTGGAGTCGTGTACCGGTGGAGCGCTGGGCGCGGTACTCACCACGCTTCCAGGAGCCAGCGACTGGTTTCAGGGCGGCTTTATTACCTATGCCGATGACGCCAAAATGAAGCACGTGTATGTGCGGGAATCTACTCTGCAAACCGAAGGTGCGGTCAGCGAAGAATGCGTCAAGGAAATGGCCAACGGTGGCATGATTGCCATGGGTGTGGACTGCTGTTTGTCTGTTTCTGGCATTGCCGGGCCGGGCGGTGCCACGGCTGAAAAACCAGTGGGCACAGTCTGGATAGGCCTGGCAGTGCGCCACCACAGCATAGAGGCCTTTGCGTTTGCATTTCAAGGCGATCGCCAAAGCGTGCGCGAGCAAGCGGTTAGCCAAGCCCTTAATATCTTGGAGCAGGTTGCTTTAAAATCAGCTTGAATCCCGGCTTAAGGTAAAGCCCTTTTTAGCGGGATGCTTCTTCGGCGGTGGCTGCTTCTTTTCTCAGTTTTTCGCGGTTGGGGTCAACGTGTTTCCACAGCACTTTGCTTTTGGCCAAAACTCCAGGCAAACCTGAATTTTTACCGAATCCGACAGTCTTTCCGGGTAAGCCGCCACTATGTCTGCCTGCTGCGAATAAAATGGCAGCACCCGTACCAGTTCGCCAGATTCAAGTTCTTCACGGACATCCCACAAACTGCGCAAGGCAATGCCGTTGCCTTCCAGAGTCCACTGTTTCACAATTTCACCCATATTCGAAGACATGGCACCACGCACGCGCATATTGGCGCCATTGTTGGGGCCTTGTAGCGACCACAGCCGGGGTTGTTGGTCGCGTTCCCGAATTACTAAACAACGGTGGTTTTGCAAGTCGGCAGGTGTTTTAAGAGGCGGTGCGTCTTTCAGGTATTTGGGCGAAGCGCACAAAATGCGGTAATTGCTGGCGATGTTGCGGTAGCAGAGGCCTGGTTCGTTTTCGGAGCCCACGCGAATGTCCAGGTGATAGCCTTCTTCCAGCAGATTGATTCTGCGATCCAGCGCTTCTAGCTGAATTTCCAGATCGGGGTACACCTGCTGGAATTTAGACAGTATCGGGCCCAGCACCTTGCGGCTAAAACCGGTCGAGGAGCAAATATACAAGGTGCCTTTGGGGATGGCGTTTCTATGCGACATGCCGTCCATCATGGCTTCAGCGGTATCCAGTACTTTTCTGCCAGAGGTAAACAGGCTTTCGCCTTGCTCGGTAAGTACCAAACGCTTGTCGGGGCTGAGTTTGCCAGATTCGTCTTTTTCAAAAATCTCGATGGCAAGCTTAGTCTCAAGGTCTTTTATCCGCTCGGCAATCACTTTACTGGGCACCCCTGTCTGTAAGGCCAGCGCCCTTAAATCGCCAAGCCGTACCAGGGAGGTAAAGACTGTGAGTTCATCCAGACTGGGTGTATTGGCCAACATGTTGTTCTCCGCGTACAAATTGGTACAAGGCGCAGTGCCTGTTCTTTACTACAAATACAGGGTTAGTGTATGTGGCTAATCACAAAAAAAGATTCCCTCAAGAGAGTTAACGTTGAGGTAGGTGTTTGCCTGGGTAAAAAGCCACAAATATAGCCCTGCTTGTGGAAAAACAGGTGAAGAATGGGTATGAAAATAGTTTTTAAAAGAGCTTTTGGTTAACTAAATGTATAAAAATAGCCTCTTTTTTTGTTAGATTGTTTCCTCGTTGCTGTGTGAGTAAAATCAAGGGGGTAAACGTGGGGCAGGCCGTTGCATCAAATCAGTTGGGCAATCTATGGAATGAAGATGCAGTCTATTTACCAACTCCGCCTGGGCCGGAAAGTCATTTTTTAAATTCCCGGCCTTTAAATTTTCTCACCCAGCGTTCAGAGTTCGCCGAGGTTGCCGGTGTTCTGGCTGGGCGA
>JAAURO010000279.1 GCA_012032215.1 Limnobacter sp. | reverse complement strand
ACCAGAAACGCAATGAAACCCAAGAGATTTTTTATTCCGGTGGCCGAGCGTTTTGGGCAATGAAGTCATCGAATTTGAAGGAGTCAGCAAAGCCTACGGGGAGCGCCTGCTTATCGACAACCTGAGCTTTAAAATTCCGGCAGGGGCCATTGTGGGCGTAATTGGCCCCAACGGTGCGGGTAAGTCCACCCTGTTTCGCATGATTGCAGGCCAGGAAAAACCCGACTCAGGCAGCATTAAAATTGGCCCAACCGTACGTTTGGCCGTGGTAGACCAAACCCGCGATTCGCTGGCCAACAACAAAACCGCCTGGGAAGGCATTTCCGACGGCGCCGATGTGCTTACCGTGGGCAAGTTTGAAATGTCGTCGCGCGCGTATTTGGGGCGCTTTAACTTCAAGGGGGGCGATCAGCAAAAAATTATTGGTAATTTATCGGGCGGTGAGCGAGGCCGCCTGCACCTGGCCAAAACGCTGCTTTCCGGCGGCAATGTGCTGCTGCTGGATGAACCCTCGAACGATCTGGACGTGGAAACCCTGCGCTCGCTGGAAGATGCACTGCTGGAATTTGCCGGTACGGTGCTGGTAACCTCGCACGACCGCTGGTTTTTGGACCGCATTGCCACGCACATCCTGGCCTGTGAGGGCAACTCGCAATGGACATTTTTTGATGGCAACTACCAGGAATACGAAGCCGATAAAATCAAGCGGCTGGGCGAAGAAGCTGCCAAACCCACACGCATTCGCTACAAACCTTTGAAAGCGTAATACAGCCGCCGTATGTTGGGGGGCAGCATATAGCGGGAAAAATATAATATGGCATAGACTTTCAGACTCTGCTTTCTTGCCCTGGCACTTGGGGGGCATGTATCCTGGCTAGGCGTTGCCAGAAACCCCGTCTGAAGCCCCCAAAAAAACCTTGAAAAAAATCGAACTACACTACAAAAACTGCCACTAAAGGTTTTAACCGATTGAAGCCAAGTGGCAGTGTTATGAATTTTGTTGTTGTCCCTCCCACCCCATTTCAGTTTGGGCACATAAATAACCTCGGGCAGGCAAACACCGCCACCGCTTTCCACAACAATGAATCAGGCATCCACACGTGTTCTACCTTTTGTGCAGGTGCCAAACGCCTGGCGCTGGCGCTTTCCCATTTCATGCGCCGTTCACAAGGGCAGCAGCCAGAGCCGGAAGCGATGTTGCAGGCTGTAACTGCAGAGACAGCCCGCATGGCTGAACACCCCATTGTGCATCTACTAGCCAGCACGGTAGAAGCCATGCCGTATTCTCAAGCGGTGCCTGGGGACATGCTAGCACAAAGGCCCCAGTATTTAGAAGCTCAATTGGAGCAACCATACCCACAAAATATAGTTTTGGGTTTAAGAGATACAGATACGGGCAACGAAGAAGCGAAGCCCCAGCCTGGCAACCCATCCACGCCGCACCAGAATGCGCCACCCCCAGTAGTACACGTTCTGGTTATCCAGCCTTCATGAAAGATTACCGCAAAACGATCACGCCTTGATCGTCATCGCCGTGTCGGCGGCCACGGTGCTCACCACTGAAGTTGTCCCGGTCTTCGTGGTGTTTGCCACGAAATTGATTGCGGTAGTGGTTGCGATTGTCTTCGCGGTACACATAGCGTTCGCGCTGGTCTTCATACCGACGCTCGCGCCTTTGCTCATACCTTGGTGAATACCTGGGCGGCTGCACCTGGTAAAAATAGTTGCTGCTGTAGCGCGGTGGTGAATACTGGTAGTAATCGCGCGATTTCACAAAATACACGGGCGTAGCGCAGGCTTGGTAGCGGCCACAATAGCGGTCCCAGCGTTTGGCGTGCCCGGGTGGCACGTGCAGGTACACGGGCTGAATGTAAGTGCGGGTGCGCACACGCTCAATAACAATAGGCTGCTGGTACACCACCCTTGGCGAGCGGCGGTTGTCTACCCGCACAGAGCCATACACACCAGGCGCCACTTCGCCATTGACGCCAATTTCAATGTTTAAATTGCCCGCCTGCACGGGCAGACTGAATGCACAGGCCGCCAACACAGCAGAGCCTGCAACCATGCGCAAGAAAGTGCGCGTGCGCAACGGATTGGAAAACCGCTTCATAAAAAATCCCCCTCTTTTTAATTTGTAAGGCTTAAACGCGCGGTGCAGGCAGTTGGCATACTGCCAGGATGCTGGAACAACACAAAAAATTACTTGAGAAAAAAATGAACTAAATTACTGAAATTACCACTCAGTTTTTTAATTTTTAAAAAAGCAGTTACATACGATGCTACACCAATCAGTAACCTCTTCCGCTTTTGGCACTGCAGCCCTATCCACAAGCCGTAATAGCTATGAACTTGCCATCGACGGCCTGCCGCAAAAAGCCAAAGCGCCGGAAACAATCTTTCGAACCGCTGGCGAGACAGCGCCCAAAACTGCGCTTTACCCATGTTACGTGCGGCAAGGCCCTTCGCACTGGCTTCAGCGGGCGCATTGCTCACTGGGCTTTCTTTTGCTAAAGGCATTACAACGCCATCGACAGACAAACCAAACCTTGGCGTGCTTGTACCCGGCGCTTTTTTAATGGCAGCAGGCATTGCTGATCTGGGTTTGCTTCTGAACAAGACCATGGGTGGCCTAAGCTTTTTACACTTAGGCTCGAAAGGCCTTACCAGTGTGCTTTCTGAAGAGATTGACATCATGCAAGCGGAGCAAGCCGGTGAACAAACCAACCCTGTAACCGTGGAACTGCCAAACCAATAAAGACCCCAGCCGCCATTCAAACCACTACTTTTTCAGGTGCAAACTGCCTTCCAATGAAGCCAGATAGGCAGCCAAATTGGCGATCTCGTCGTTGGTGAGGCTGGCAGCCTGCCCGGCCATAATGGCGTTGGTGCGCCCCCCTTCGCGATAGGCTTTCAGTGCAATGCGCAGGTAATCGGCGTTCTGACCAGCAAGTACCGGGTAGCTTGGATCGAGAGGTTGGTTCCAGTTGCCATTGCTTGCGTGGCAGGCAGCGCACTGGGCCTGTGCTTTGGCCTTCCCGGCTTCCAGATCGGCAGACAGTGCAATGGCAGGCAGAGTGGCAAAGCACAGAAGTGTTGCGGCAAACCGTTGTTTCATGGCTGTGTTCCTTCAGTCTTTTTGGGTGGTTGTTCTGGCTTGCGCGTAGTAGGCAGCCAGGTCTGCAATGTCTTGATCAGACAAAGAAGCTGCAATGCCTTGCATGGTGGGGTGCAAACGGTCACCCTTGCGGTAGGCCTTCAACGCGGCTTCCAGATAGGCCGCATTTTGACCACCAATTTTAGGCACCGAATACACTTGCGGAAAACTCGCCTTGTAGCCAGGAATGCCGTGGCAGCC
>JAAURO010000278.1 GCA_012032215.1 Limnobacter sp. | reverse complement strand
TCCACGCTGTGAACCAGCTGCCCCAGCACAACCAGCATGCGTTGCACAAGGGGTGCCTGGGCTGCTGTGGGCAGCAAGGCATGCACCCCAAGCACGCTGTGCAGGCGCTGGGGTTTTCTGAACACATCGACTTGTTCCAGCCAAGCAAGCACCAGCGAGGGCAGAGGCCCCACAGCCGCCCCTTCGTTGTGTGGTCGGCTTGTTTCGAGAGGGCCTTTCACTGGATTTTGCGCCTGTAAAGTGGCCAGCAGTGCACCCAAACGGGCAAACACCACCGCTCCATCGCGTATTTCATTGGGTATGCGCAAATGCCGGGCCAGCGCCTGCACCCCCTCGGGCGTACCGTGCATGCCCAACAGCCCCACCCAGCGTGCCCATGCACCGGGTAACGCATTGAGTTGCTGCCAAGCTTCAGCGGGCAACTGCACCAGGGTTTGCACCAGAGCGTGGTGGCTGGCAGAAAGAGAATCTGCACGCCCTTGAAACAAGGGCTTCAAGGCGTGTAAACCGGCAAGCAGTTGCCACATGCGCGCGGGGCGGGCTTGGGCCATGCCTTTGTTGAGTTCAGCAAACACCCGCTCGGGCACCAGCGTGGTCATTTCACCGCTGTTCACCAGTTTTTGGCACAGGGCAAGGGTATCGGCGTGCACGGTAAAAGTGTGAAAACGGGCCAGAAAACGGCCCAGGCGCAGCACGCGCAAGGGGTCTTCGGCAAACGCAGGGCCAATGTGCCGAAACACCCCTGCCTGCAAATCGGCATAACCGTTGAAGGGGTCGAACACGGTGCCATCGGCTGCCATGGCCATGGCATTCAGGGTGAAATCGCGGCGAACAAGATCTTGCTCTAGCGTAACTTCAGGGGCGGCATAAAAGGTAAAACCTTTGTAGCCGATGCCCGATTTTCTTTCGGTGCGCGCCAAGGCGTATTCTTCGTGGGTTTTGGGGTGCAAAAATACCGGAAAATCAGCGCCTACCGGAGTAAAGCCAGCATCCAGCATGGCTTGTGGGGTGGCCCCCACCACCACCCAATCGCGGTCGGCTTGGGGGGCGCCCAACAGTTCATCGCGCACCGTTCCACCCACGGCATACACCTGAGCGTGCGGACAACACTGTAAAAGCCGTGGCTCCACCTGAAAACCCGACAACTTTGGAGGCAATGCGGGAACCATAGAACAAAACCACTTAAAAAACCACCCACCGGGCAAGCCACATGGGGCTGCCCGGCGCACACTGGCGGTGCCTGTTACATGTGCTCGATCATGACCTGCCCAAACCCGGAACAGCTTACCTGTTCGGAACCAGCCATGGCTCGGGCAAAATCGTAGGTGACCCGCTTGGAGGCAATCGATTTGCCCATGGACTCAATGATTAAATCGGCCGCCTCTACCCAGCCCATGTGGCGCAGCATCATTTCAGCCGATAAAATTTCGGAGCCCGGGTTGACGTAATCTTTGCCAGCGTACTTGGGTGCGGTGCCGTGCGTGGCTTCAAACATGCCAATGGAATCCGACAAATTGGCACCCGGTGCAATGCCAATGCCCCCCACCTGTGCAGCCAGGGCATCGGAGATGTAATCGCCGTTGAGGTTCATGGTGGCAATAACGCTGTATTCTTCGGGGCGCAGCAGAATTTGCTGCAAAAAGGCATCGGCAATAACGTCTTTAATAACAATGTCGCCATGCGGTGCCTTGATTTCATCCAGGGGCCGCCCTCAAGCAGCTCGGCACCAAATTCTTCTTTGGCCACTGGTAGGCCCAAGCCGCAAACGCGCCTTCGGTAAATTTCATGATGTTGCCCTTGTGCACAATGGTGACGGAGGGCTTTTGGTTGTCGATGGCGTACTGAATGGCTTTGCGCACCAGGCGCACAGTGCCTTCTCTGGACACGGGCTTGATGCCAATACCAGAAGTGGCAGGAAAACGTATTTTGGTAACATTAAATTCTTTTTGCAGGAATTCAATCAGTTTTCTGGCTTTGTCGGATTCGGCCTCGAATTCAACGCCTGCGTAAATGTCTTCGCTGTTTTCCCGGAAAATCACCATGTCGGTTTTTTCGGGTTCTTTGACCGGGCTGGGCACACCTTCAAAATAACGCACTGGGCGCAAGCACACGTACAAGTCCAATTGCTGGCGCAGCGCTACGTTGATGGAGCGAATACCACCGCCGACCGGGGTAGTCAGCGGCCCCTTGATGGACACCACATATTCTTTCAGCACTTGCAGGGTTTCTTCGGGTAGCCAGACATCGGGGCCATACACCTTGGTAGCCTTTTCGCCAGCGTAAATTTCCATCCAGCTTATTTTTCGCTTGCCGTTGTAGGCTTTTTTAACCGCAGCATCCACCACTTTAATCATGACCGGGGTAATGTCTACGCCAATGCCATCGCCTTCGATGTAAGGAATGATGGGCTGATCGGGCACTTTCAGGGAATAGTCGCTGTTGACGGTGATTTTTTCGCCGACCTGGGGAATTTTAATGTGCTGATACATGCGGACTCCGATCTGTGTTGTGTACAACTTGGGATAATACCTGCTCTGCCCTGTGCATGCGAAAGCACGCCGCTTTTTTTTAAAATACGACCGGGCCTTGGTCTGCGTTCATGGCCGGCATCAGGTAAATGGCTTTTTACAGGGCATTGACTGGAATTTTCAGGTAAGTCGTGCCGTTGCTTTCAGGTGGGGGAAAGTGCCCGGCCCGAATATTTACCTGAACCGCGGGCAATATCAGCGTGGGCATTTCCAGCGTGGCATCGCGGGCGGTGCGCAGGGCTACGAATTCTTCCAGGCCAATGCCATCGCGCACATGAATATTGGTAGCACGCTGCTGGGCCACGGTGCACTGCCAGGCGGCTTCCCGGCCAGCCGGGGGGTAATCGTGACACATAAACAAACGGGGTATTGCCAGGCAGGTTTAGCAGCTTTCTTGCCGAGGTGTATAGCTCGCGGGCATTGCCACCGGGGAAATCGCAACGTGCAGTGCCCAGATCGGGCATAAACAGGGTGTCGCCCACAAACACAGCATCGCCAAAACGGTAAGCCACACAAGCCGGAGTGTGGCCGGGCACAAACAACACTTCACCGCTTAATTCGCCAACCGGAAAGCCCTGCCCTTCGTTGAACAGGCAATCAAACTGCGAACCATCTGGCCGAAACCCGGCTTCCAGATTAAAAATCTGACTGAATGTGGATTGCACGCGGGTAATGCGTGCACCAATGGCTGTTTTGCCGCCCAGTTGCTGCTTGAGGGAACCCCTGAACAAACCACCAACCCCAAGACAGCGAAGCAAAAAGCAACAAACTTCTTATTTCTGCACAGATTTTGTATTAAAAAAAGCCCCTCAACCGGCTTTTTCAGGCATGAAACCCCTCA
>JAAURO010000277.1 GCA_012032215.1 Limnobacter sp. | reverse complement strand
GCCTTACCACAGAAAACACTCAAAAACCTGCTGACCATGGTTAACTTTGCCATGGCTCAACAAGATTTACGGTATTACCTCAATGGTGTGCTATTGGTTATCGAAGGAAGTACCGTAAAGGCAGTGGCAACCGATGGACACCGTTTGGCTTATTGTGAGGCAGAGGGGCTGGAGGGAGGTGGCAGTCGCCACGAGGTGATCATTCCACGAAAAACAGTGCTGGAACTTTCGCGTTTGCTAGCCGAAACAGACGACATGGTGCGGGTAAATCTTGCAGCCAACCAGGCCAAGTTCATTTTTTCAGAAATTACCTTGATTACCAAGCTGGTTGAAGGAAAATTTCCTGATTATCAAAGAGTTATACCGAAAAATCATGAACATTTGATTCAGCTGGACAGGGAAACCCTGCAGCGGTCTTTGCAACGGGCTTCGATTTTAACCAGCGACAAATTCCGCGGTATACGCTGGGTGCTCACCCCAGGCAAGTTAACTTTCGTGGCCAGCAACTCAGACCAGGAAGAAGCCCGCGATGAAATTGAAGTGCAGTACAGTGGCCCCGAGATAGACGTGGGTTTTAACGTAAACTACTTGCTGGATGTATTAAACAACCTGAAAACCGAGAACGTTCAGTTTGCCCTTCAGGACAACAACAGCAGTGCATTGGTAACTACCTCAGGGCTAGACGACTTCAAATATGTAGTCATGCCCATGCGGATTTAAAATACACAAAGTACGCAATAACCTGAAGAACATCCACCCGATTTACCCAGGCGCTTATGACCACCGAGAATTTACCCACCCCCGACAGCCAACCTGATTACGGCGCAGATTCCATTAAAAATGCTTAAGGGGCTGGAGGCCGTGCGCAAACGCCCTGGCATGTACATTGGCGACACCAGCGATGGCACAGGCCTGCACCACATGGTGTTTGAGGTGGTAGACAACGCGATTGATGAGGCCTTGGCGGGGCATTGCGATGAAATTCTGGTAACCATTCACACCGACAACTCTATTTCTGTCACCGACAATGGCCGGGGCATTCCAACCGATATCCACACTGAAGACGAATTTCACAGAAGTGCTGCAGAAATTGTAATGACTGAACTGCACGCCGGTGGCAAATTCGACCAAAACAGCTACAAGGTATCTGGTGGCTTGCACGGTGTAGGGGTTTCTTGTGTCAATGCCTTGTCGAGCTGGTTGCGCCTGAACGTGCGCCGCAATGGCAAGTTACACCACATGGAGTTTCGTAAAGGTGCGCGGGTTGAACCTTTGAAAATAATCGGTGATACCGAAAAACGTGGTACCGAAGTACATTTTTGGCGGATATCGATATTTTCGGCAAAGTGGAGTTTCATTACGAAATTTTGGCCAAGCGCTTGCGCGAACTCTCATTTTTGAACAATGGCGTGCGCATCAAGCTGATTGACCAGCGTGAAAACAAAGAGGAAGACTTTGCCCTGGCCGGTGGTGTGGCGGGTTTTGTAGGGTTTATCAACCGCAGCAAAAGTGTGTTGCACCCTCAGGTTTTTTACGCCTCAGGGGAAAGCAGTGCTGGCGGCACCTCAGTGAATGTGGAAGTGGCCATGCAATGGAACGATTCGTACAACGAATCGGTTCTGTGTTTCACCAACAACATTCCGCAGCGCGATGGCGGTAGCCACCTGACGGGCTTGCGCGCAGCCATGACCCGGGTTATCAACAAGTACATTGAAGACCACGAGTTTGCCAAAAAAGCCAAGGTAAGCACCAGTGGCGATGACATGCGTGAAGGTTTGGCTTGCGTGCTTTCTGTAAAAGTGCCCGAGCCCAAATTCAGTTCGCAAACCAAAGACAAACTGGTGAGTTCTGAAGTGCGGCCCGCCGTAGAAGACGTAGTGGCCCGAGAGCTGGAAAGCTTTTGCAGGAACGGCCTAACGAAGCCAGAGTAATTTGCCAAAAAATCGTGGATTCCGCGCGTGCGCGCGAAGCTGCACGACGCGCCCGGGAAATGACCCGCCGCAAAGGTGTACTGGACGGCGTTGGCTTGCCCGGTAAATTGGCCGATTGCCAGGAACGAGATCCCGCCAAGTGTGAATTGTATATCGTAGAGGGCGATTCTGCGGGGGCTCTGCCAAGCAAGGTCGCGACCGCAAGTTTCAGGCCATTTTGCCTTTGCGTGGCAAGGTGTTGAATGTGGAAAAAGCCAGGTTCGACAAACTGCTGGCTTCCGAGCAAATAACGACCCTGATTACTGCGCTGGGCACCAGCATTGGCAAAGACGATTTCAACCTGGAGAAATTGCGTTACCACCGAATTATCATCATGACCGATGCCGATGTGGATGGTGCGCACATTCGTACTCTGCTGCTTACTCTGCTTTACCGCCAAATGCCTGAGCTGGTTCAGCACGGACACATTTATATTGCACAGCCACCGCTGTACAAGGTAAAACACGGCAAGGACGAGCGTTACCTCAAGGACGATCAGGAAGAGGCCCAATACATGCTGGGTATCGCCTTGCAAAAAGCCCGCCTGATCCTGCAGAAGGCAAGCCTGCCATAGAAGGCGAAGCCTTGGAAGAACTGGCGCGGCAGTTTGTGCTAGTACAGGCTGTAGTTTCACGGCTTTCCCGCGTGATAGATGCCGATGTGCTGAATGCGGTAGTGGAAGGTTGTGTACTGAATCTGGATAGCACGGCCAATACCCAAAAATCCGCCAATGACATAACCGCGGCGCTAAAAAACCCGGAAATTCAAATATTTGCCCAGTTTGATGAAGTAAGCAACAAACACCAGTTGCTGATACACCGCAAACACCACGGCAATGTAAAAGTAAGCCAAATTGATGAGGATTTTGTGCACGGTGCCGACTACCCAGTGCTGCACCAAGCCGCAGAAACCTTTAAAGGCCTGGTTGACGAAGGTGGTGAAATTCAACGTGGCGAAGGCGATCGCCAAAAAGCCCAGGCAGTGAAAAACTTCCGCGATGCCATGATTTGGCTGCGAGAACAGGCAGAAAAAGCGGTCAGCAAACAGCGTTACAAAGGCCTGGGTGAAATGAACCCAGAGCAGCTTTGGGAAACCACTATGGACCCCGCTACACGACGCTTGCTGCGCGTACAGATTGAAGATGCACTGGGTGCTGACCAAATATTTACCTGCTTGATGGGCGATGAAGTAGAGCCACGCAGGCATTTTATTGAAAGCAATGCGATGAAAGCGTCTAATATTGATGTGTGAGAAAAAACTTGGAAAGAGAAGTATTTTTTAGTGGATACTCGACCAGAAAACTATAATATAAATAAATGTCATGGTGTTATCAGAAGAAATCAATGAGAAAAGAGGTGTTTTTATATTGGCTCAGTAAGCATTCTAAGTAGACAGGCTT
>JAAURO010000276.1 GCA_012032215.1 Limnobacter sp. | reverse complement strand
GCCTGCACGGCCCACAAAAGGCAGACCACTGGCATCTTCATCGGCCCCAGGGGCTTCGCCCACTACAAACAGATCGGCTTGCGAAACTCCATCGGCAAACACAGTTTGTGTTCGGCTTTTGCACAAACCACAGCGCTGACAACCTTGCACCAAAGCCTGAAGGTCGCTGAGTGTATCTGGCAAGGTATCGGGCAATGACTCAGGCAATGAACAGGTAAGTTCCGTGGCACCCAAAACATCAGGCTTTGCTGGGGTTGCAAGCGGACTGGCATTGTGAGGCTGAGATTCTGGTGACGTGGTGGCTCTGGCAGTTTTACGCTCCCAGACTGGCCCCAGTTTCATAACACCAAAGAGTTCGGCTTTGCTGGGCACCTGGTTATTCTCCCTGTGTGTGAAATGGCTTGAAAAGCACCAAGGCGTCTTCTCGGCCTTGGGCTGCCGGGTAATAGTGTTTGCGCACACCCATGAGTTTAAAGCCCGTTGTTTCGTACAGACGCTGGGCGCCGGTGTTGCTGGGGCGTACTTCAAGCAGCATGCCTTTCATGTGGCACGATTGCGCCCAGTCAATCGCCCATTGTAATAGCCGCTTTCCAAGCCCTTTGCCCTGCATGTCGGCACGCACGGAAAGATTCAGCAAATGGCATTCGTCAACCACACGCATTACAACCAGATAACCGAGCAGACTGTAATCGTGCCACAGACAGTGGGCTTCGTAGCCCGCGCGAATGGAATCAATGAAATTCTGCGGCGACCACGGAAATTCGTAAATCTGTTGTTCGATCAGGCTGACTGCGCCTACATCGGTTTCAGACATGGCCCTGAACTGCATTTTAGCCATTTCTGGTGGCCCGTCTTTGTTCGGTAGTTTGCGCCACATTGTTGCGCACATAAAAAGGCTGGCAAGCGTGGGGCGCAACCGCAAGCCCGGCCTGGAAGTGCTTCCAGGCCACAGCCACCAGGCCTTGCGCGCCGGGGCGGACTTGCACCAGGCTTTCATTGCGGATGCCTGCCAATGCTTGAACCTGAGGCCACAAAGTGGGTTCTACCAAAAGTTTTTGATCGGCAAACGGAAGCAGCCAAGGCGCTGCGCCCGAAACAGTTTCAGGTTGAGCGTGAGCTTGAGCCTGTGGAGCGGGCATGAGCTGGGCCTTGGCAAGCACGGCAATGGCTGCAGGGCTGGTGGTTTGCACACCTAAAAACCCCACATACCATTCTTGCAGACGGGCATCGATCAAACACACCGCAGGTGTTTGCCAACCGTGGCTGCCCGCACAGACAGCCTGGCCCAGCATGGCTTCAAAGCTGCTTAAACCAAGACAGGCAAATGCCAGGCGGTGCCCAAACCCTGCGCAATTCCGCAGGCGGTGCGCAAGCTGGTAAAACCGCCGGGGCCAATATTCACGGCCAGGGCCGCAAAAGCACTGCTCTGCAAGCCATGGGCGGCAAGTGCTGCCACCAGGCGCGGCAACAACTCGGCAGACTGCTGGCGGTAGTCTTCAATGTGGTAACTAAAAACCAGGTGACCCTGCGCATTGGCTGCGCACACTTCTGCCGTACCGTGACTGGTGGAAAACCCCAGGATCAAGGAGGACATGCTACCCCCTGCCCCGGTGCACCGATTGTCGAAACCAGCACAATGGCTTGGGCCTCTATGGCTTCTTCGCGCCAAGGTAGCCCAAGCCTTCGTTGGTTTTGGCCTTGATGTTGACACAGTCTGCAGGCAACCCGCACAGCTCGGCCACGCAGGCACGCATGGCGGGCATGTGGCCTGCCAGCGGCACACCCTGGCAAATCAGGGTGGAATCTATATTAACCAGCACAAACCCTGCCTGCCCGGCTTTGCCCAAGGCGGCCTGCAAAAGCATGCCACTGTTTGCTCCGGCGTATTCGGGGGAGGTGTCGGGAAAGTGTTGGCCGATATCGCCCAAGGCGCAGGCACCCAGCAAGGCATCGGTAATGGCATGCAACAGGGCATCGCCATCGGAATGGCCTAAAAGCCCACGTTCAGAGGGAATATGCACGCCGCCCAGCATCAGTTTTCTGCCGGGCACCAGGCGGTGGACATCGTAGCCCTGCCCTACCCGAAAAGCAGCTAAGCTCATTGCCCACTCCCGGCCAAACCCATAAGCCGGGCCAGGTACGGCAAATCTTCGGGTTGGGTAACTTTGCTGTTTAGCAGCGAACCCTTAACCACCAACGGGGAAATTCCCATGGCCTCGATGGCGCTGGCTTCATCGGTGACGTGCATTTCTTTGAACAAACATTCTGTGAGTGCCATTTGCAGCGCCTGTGCGCGGAACATTTGAGGTGTTTGGGCAGCCCAGATGCCTTGCCGGGCTACGGTGTTTCGCACCACAAAAGTGCCGTCTTCGGCGCGGGCTACCTGCTTAAGGGTGTCGGGCACGGGCAGCGCCAGAATACCACCGGCCACGTGTTCAGAGGCCTGGTCTATAAGCCGGGCCACCAGTTCGGCGGGCAAGCCTGGGCGAGCGGCATCGTGCACCAGCACCCAATCGGTTTCCTGAACCAACGCCTCGCCCAGCAAATGATTGAGCGTGTTGAGCACGGTATTCACACGCTCTTTGCCAGCGGTGCTTAGCACCTGCACGCGGGGGGTGTTGCAAACAGCGAATGGGCCAGGTCGTCTTCCGAGCTGACCGCGACAAAAACCCGCTTGATACGTGGCTCTTCAAGCAAGGCGTTTACAGCCATTTCCAGCAGGGTGGAATCGCCCAGCCGTGCATATTGCTTGGGCACGGGGCCGCCAAACCGGGTGCCCACACCCCCGGAAGGCACTAGGCCGTAATAGTTTGCGGTGGTGGCTTTTACTGTTTTTGCTGAAGACATGTTTTAAGTTTCTCTGTCTGATTTTTGACTAATTTCCCGACACAACCAGCCACGCCCGAACAGGGCTGCGGTGGCCCTTATAATGCAAAGCCTGCTGCAGGCAACAGCCAGCCGTAAAACTTAGCAAGCCCTATTGATATGACACCGCATTTTACCCCGTCTTTTAGCATTAGCCCGGGTCACAGGCTCAGCCTGGCACACCCGCCGGGCAGTGCAGACGCCTTCCTGCTTGCGCAGGTGTTCGAGCTGTGCAAAAACGCCAGACTCTCGGCCTGCTGGTGTGTGCAAGCGCGCAAGATGCCTTTCGGCTTGCCGAAGAACTGAAACTGTTTCAGCCTGCACTGCGCATCAGCCACCTGCCCGACTGGGAAACCTTGCCTTACGACAGCCTGTCGGCCCATCAGGATTTGGTGTCGGAAAGGCTGGCCACGCTGTACCAATTGCAGGGGGGCCAACTGGATGTGCTGATTACCGCGGCCTCAACCGCGCTGCAAAAGCTACCGCCCACCCGATTTCTGGCGGGCAGCACCTTCTTTTTTAAAACACGCGCAC
>JAAURO010000009.1 GCA_012032215.1 Limnobacter sp. | reverse complement strand
GACAAACGAGTTTGTATTTGCTTCTAAGCAATTTCCGATGCAAATGCGTTCTCGTGTTCCGGCCAGAGCACATCTCTCAGCCTGTGGTGCTTGCTTTTTGAGCAGATTTTATTTATTCTCAAAAACACTTACAGATTGGGATATGTGCTTTGGACGCTAACAAGCTGAAAAATGCACCAAATGAAGCCTCATGCATGCATGAGGCTTTTCTTTTTTCTTCCATTTGCGTCAATTCAGACCACAAAAATAGCAACGTTTTCGAGGCCCTGCCACAGCGTTGTCACCATCGGTTCAGTATCTTGTTTTCCACCAGAAGGCCAGCTGGTTGTCAAGCGTCACTTGCTTGTAAATAGAAGAAACTTGACAATCTACCTACCCGGCACAAACGCCATCAAGATATTGCACACAACAATCGAAAGAATTGCAGAGCAGCCCCAGCCCAATACAATAAACTTTGTGAGCACTTGGCTGTAAATCTGAAAGTCACCTTGGCGCGTGGTCTCGAATGTCGGTCATTTTTCGGTACGCACCCAACCTTTCTGGAAAACAAATAACCCATGCCATTACAACCGCACAAGCCATTTTCCTCGAATGCCCCACCAAGTCGATGCCTGAACCATGCGTAATAAAATTTACGGAAACCAACTCCTACACCCCAAGCCCCGGCGCTAAACGCCGTGCTCAGCACCAAGGCTGCGCCAACGTCTAGCCGGGAGCCACATCCCACAGCGCCATGGCCCGAAAGCAGAACCGGAAAAACTATGCCATATTATGATTTTCCAGCTATACCTGGTGCATCAACCGGCTGTTTCTGTCGCCAGTCCGGTATTCCCAGCCCACTGCCCCTGTGCTTAGTGCGGCGTTGGGCGACTATGGAAAGAGGGCCAGTGTTGCGTTGGCTGTGGGGGGTTGCCAAACCCATGGGTGGTGCTTCGCCGGGGTGGTGTCACCCGGTGCGAGGGCTTTCACTTCTACCTCCGGTCAATATATTCAAAAACGCCTGAGCCAGCGGCGACAACTGCTTGCCCCGCGGAAACACCACATGCCAGTGCGAGTCAATCGGAAACCCCTGCACATTCAACATACACACACCCGCATCTTCCGGGTCGATAGGTAGTGCATAGCGCGAAAGCACAGCAAGCCCAAGCCCCGCTGCCACCGATTCCCGAATGGCCTCGTTGTTGCCCAGCTCTAACTTTACCTGCCACTGCACCTGCTGGGTGTGCAAACCCTGCAAATGGGCTTGCACTGCCATGCGGGTGCCAGAACCCGGCTCGCGCAAAATGAAGCGCTCAGAATTCAGGCGTTCAGGCCGGATTTTGCGCCTGCTGGCCAGCGGGTGGCCCACGGGCGCAATCACCACCAGCGGGTTTTTCATGAACACAAAATCGTGCAGTGGCACATGCGCAGGTGGTTGCGACATGATGTACAAATCATCCAGGTTGTTTTCCAGCCGGTGCACCACACCATCGCGGTTTTGCACTTGCAGGGCCAATTCCACTTCCGGGTACTCGCGACAAAAACTACCCAGCAAGCGCGGAATAAAATACTTGGCCGTGCTCACCACCGCCACTTTTAGGCTGCCCCGCTTCATGCCTTTTTGCGCCGCTACCTGCTGCTGAAAGTTCTCCCACAGATCTTCCATGGCGCGCGCGGTTTGCACCAACTGCTGGCCTGTTTCGGTTAAATGCACCCGGCGCGACACCACCTCGTACAAAGGCAAACCCACTTGCTCGGCCAAATCTTTAAGCTGCATGGAAGCCGTGGGTTGCGTAACATGCAACACCCGTGCCGCCCCGCCCACGCTGCCTTCGCTGGCCAAAGCCAGTAGGCACCGCAATTGCCGCAAAGTAAAATTCATAGATAAAAACCTATGTTAAAAACATAAAAATTGATTTTACTCTAATTATTCAAGCCATTACCATCGCTGGGTTAGTCAATCACTGGAAGTTTTTGTCATGTTAATAGACCCCGCCGTACTGTTTTTCGTGCTTGGCGTTACCGCCGGGCTGGTCAAATCAAATCTGGAAATTCCCCCCTCCATTTCGCGCTTTTTGTCTTTGTATCTGCTTATGGCCTTGGGCCTGAAGGGCGGGTTTGCACTGCAAGAAGCCGGGTTAAACCTGCAAATTGGCCTAAGCCTGCTAGCCTGTGTAATCATGGCTTTTGTCGTGCCCATTCTTGGTTATCCGCTGCTTAAAAAACTCACCGACCCCTTTAATGCAGCGGCCATGGCAGCTTCGTATGGCTCGGTCAGTGCCGTTACCTTTATTACTGCCACACAAGTAATTCAAAGCCAGGGTTTGCCTGCGGCTGGCCACATGGCGGTTGGCCTCGTGCTCATGGAAACGCCCGCCATTCTGGTGGCACTTATGCTGGCCAACCACCTGCGCTCGGTTACCAAACCCGCCCATTCCATGGTTGCTTACCCCAACACGGCTGCGCTGCTGCCAGGCAACCCTGCATCACACGCACCCACGGTTGGTGGCGCATCGCTGCGGCTTGGGCATTTAATCAAGGAATCGCTTACCGATGGCTCGCAGGTAGTGCTGCTGGGCGCACTGGCAATTGGCCTGATTACAGGCGCAGAAGGCAAGGCCATGTTGCAGCCTTTTGCCGGCGATATTTTTAAAGGCATGCTGGCACTGTTTCTGCTGGACATGGGTTTGGCCGTCTCCAAACAACTGGCAGGCGCCAAAGGCACCTCGCCCAAGCTGTACGCCTACGCTACGTTCTGGCCCCCTTGGTGCACGCCTTGCTGGGCTTCGGGCTGTCCTGGTTGCTGGGTCTTTCCGCCACAGAAACCATTCTGGTCATGACACTTTCTGCCAGTGCCTCCTACATTGTGGTGCCCGCCGTGTTGCGCAACGCCATGCCCGAAGCTAACCCGGCTTTATACCTCGGGCTTTCGCTGGCCGTTACTTTTCCGCTGAATATCTTGCTGGGTATTCCGCTGTATATCGGCATAGTCAAGTGGTTTTTGCCTTAAACTTCAGCACTTCAAGGCAGCATTTCGCAGCAGCCCTTCAGGGTGTACAGTACGCGCAAACTCATGACCGAACCCACCATTCTGGATCTCGATTCACGCTACTGCTGGCACCCGTTCACCCAGGCCCAAACAGCTCGCCAGCCCTTGGTGCTAGTCAGCGGCAAGGGTGAGTTTTGTACACCGCAGCGGGCACACGCTATTTCGATGCCGTGTCCAGCTGGTGGGTCAACCTGCACGGCCACAGCCACCCACACATTGCCAACGCCATAGCCACACAAGCCCGCACGCTGGAACACGTCATGTTTGCAGGCATCACCCACCCGCCTGCCGTCCAACTCGCACAACGTCTCCTCGAACGCGCCCCCGCCTCTTTGGCCAAAGTGTTTTATTCCGACAATGGCTCTACCGCCGTAGAAGTTGCGCTTAAAATGGCCTTTCAGTATTGGGCCAATCAGGGCCTTGCGAATCAACGCCACACACTCATAGCCCTGCAAGGTGGCTACCACGGCGACACCTTCGGCGCCATGTCGGCAGGCAAGTCCAGCGGGTTTTACGACCCTTTCAAGCCTTGGCTGTTTGCAGTAAACACCCTGCCCGCAGGCACCTGCCCGCACAGCGAAGCCGCAAGCCTTGCTGCACTCGATGCTCTTTTAAAGCCCGCCAGCACAACAACCTCTGCTAGCTCAGCTACTTCTGCGCGCAGCTCACCCGAAACCAGCCCAGCCTCTTTGCCCGCCGCGCTTATTCTCGAACCTCTCGTGCAAGGTGCCAGCGGCATGCGTATGATGCGCCCAGCCTACGTGGCAGAACTGTGCAAACGCTGCCAGGCTGCGGGCGTGCTGGTGATATTCGATGAAGTCATGACTGGCTTTGGCCGCACCGGCACCTTTTACGCCGCCGATCAAATTGCGCAACACGGGGGGCAGCCTGATTTGCTGTGCCTCTCCAAGGGGCTTACTGGTGGCTTTATGCCCATGGGTGCCACGCTGGCCAGCCAAAGCATTTACGACGCATTTTTGGGCAACGAAGTCGGCAAAGCGCTGTTGCACGGCCACTCGTACACCGCGAACCCCTTGGGGTGTGCCGCCGCCCTGGCCAGCCTGGAATTGTTCGACCAACCGGAAACCTGGCACAACATGGCCCGCATCGAACGACTTCACCAAGCCTGGCTTGCCCGTCTGGGCCAACACCCTGCATTGAAAACTCCCGGCAATGCGGCACCATTGCCGCGTTTGAGCTAAAATCCAGCCAGGACAACTACGGCTCGGCAAGCAGCCAGTGGCTGCGCGAAGCTTTTTTCAAACAAGGCATTCTGGTGCGACCCTTGGGCAACACCCTGTACTGGATACCCCCGTACTGCACCTCCGATGCCACCTTAAATCATGCCTACACCGTGCTGGAACAAGTGCTGCATGACTGGCAAAACCCGCACACTTTAAAAGCAGGTAGCGAACTGTTTTAACCCTGGAACACACATGGACAACCTGGAAAGCCAAATTACTTGGGCCAACAAACCCGGCAACCGCACAGCCCAAGCACACACAAGCACCACCGTGGCCCAAGCGGTATCACCCCAAGCCGCCCAGCGCTGGAGTGTGGCGCAAATCGAAGCCCTGTTTGCTCTGCCGTTCAACGACCTCATGTTTCAGGCCCAAACCGTACACCGCCAGCACTTCGACGCCAACGCTGTACAACGGTCTACCTTGCTTTCCATTAAAACGGGCGGCTGCCCCGAAGACTGCGCCTATTGCCCGCAATCTGCCAAATACGACACCGGCGTAGACGCCGAAAAACTCATGCCCCTGCAAGACGTTTTGCAAGCCGCGCAAGCCGCCAAAGACCAAGGTGCATCGCGTTTTTGCATGGGTGCCGCCTGGCGCAGCCCCAAAGACCACCAGCTTGAACAAGTGGCCAAAATGGTCAGCGAAGTGAAAAAGCTGGGTCTGGAAACCTGCGTAACCCTGGGCATGCTGCAAGCCCGCCAAGCCGCCGCACTTCGCGATGCTGGCCTGGATTACTACAACCACAACCTGGATACCTCGCCCGAGTTCTACGGCGACATCATATCCACTCGCACCTACCAAGACCGGCTGGACACCCTGGAACGTGTGCGCGATGCAGGCATTAAAGTGTGCTGTGGCGGCATTGTAGGCATGGGCGAAACCCAGACCAACCGCGCCGAGCTTATTGCCCAGCTGGACCAATATGGAAGAACCCCCGGAATCGGTGCCCATCAACAACCTGGTTCGCGTAGAAGGCACACCGCTGGCCAACCACCACGAGCTTGACCCGTTGGACTTTGTGCGCACCATTGCGGTGGCCCGCATTACCATGCCCAAATCGTACGTCCGACTTTCTGCCGGGCGGGAAGACATGCACGAAAGCACACAGGTGCTTTGCTTCCTGGCCGGAGCCAATTCCATTTTCTATGGCGACAAACTGTTGGTTACAGACAACCCCGACACCGACAAAGACCAAAAACTTCTCACCCGATTGGGTGTTAAGACCATTTAGAGCATTGCTTGCCAAGCGCCTGTTTCAGAAAGAATTTTTGCAACATCCCCCATCGCGAGGGGTCTTTTAAAAAGCATTTTATATCAATTAGTTAGCGCGATTTTGAACCTCTTGCCAGCTATTTCACACTCAATGATATAGGCGCATAATACAACCGTTCGCCCGGTTTGTTCGGCCTGCCAATTGAGGTAACTACCATGAGAAAACTTGTCGCAATGCTGTGTATTGCCTTGGCCCCACTTTCGGCTTGGGCGCAAGCAAATGGTGTGTCTTTGGATCTGGATTCGGGCAGCCCACTTTCCAAATGGGGACGCTGGACCTATTTTGACTCATCCGGCAAGATTACGGTTTAAGGCTTAGCCAAAACCGGAACCGTATGCCCTTGCAAGCGCAGTGGGGTAAGGGCGATTGGGTGTTCAAGCTGAACAAAGACATGCTCTCCGACCGTCAGGACCTGTTTTTTGGGCTCAAACTTAAAGAAGCCGACCTTGGTACCACTTCAGTGGGCTGTATGAGTAACTCCAGCAAAAATGGAGCGGGCAGTGCTTTGTGCGGCGTGCAACTGGATATGATGTTGCGCTAGCCCGCGCCTTATGGCCTCGCTTCTATAAACCCACCCTCAGCGCGCCATGGCGCGAAAGAACTGGATTGTGCGCGCGGTGTTGCGCCGAACGCTATGCCATTTTGTATTTTTTCGCTATGGGCAACCATCGCTAGAGGCAACCCTTTTTCCTGTCTGCTTATGCTTCTCGATTTTTTGCTGAAACCCGCTTCTTGCCTGTTCGTCGACCTTTCGATGCTGAAGCGTTTTTTTTATGGGCGATGTTCAGCCTTTTCAGGGCGTGTGAAATGGCAGCTTGCGTCACATTGAAGCGCTTTGCCCTTTCCCGTTGGTAATCATCTGGTGATTCCAGCACGTCTTTGGCAAGGGCTTCCATGTTAATTTTCGTGGCATGCTTTTTGTGGGTAGTGCAAGGCTCTATTCTGTTTTCCCACCGAAACAGGGTTCTTATGGCAACACCAAAAACCTCACTGGTTTCCTGAAACGTGAGGTTATTCTTGGCTTTAAAGGCAAGTACTCTTTGGCGAAATTCGAGGCAATGGGTCATAGGTCTGCATTATAGCTGAAAAACTACAATATGGCATAGGCTTTGCTGCTCTGCTTACTGAATAACCGGCCTTGAACCCCACAGCAGTTTTTCAGGCATGCGGTCGGTGGTGGGGGATGGTTCAGAAGAAAGACCCACACCCGAGTTCAAGCCGGAAACCGTGGCTTGTTCAGGCTCTCCGGGGCCAGCCGTGCTGGTGTTCTGGCCAAAGTTGCTGTCGGAGTGGGTGGAGCGGCTGCCAAACTGCGCTGCCTCAACCGGGCTTTGTTGCGCCGAGGGTGTTGCATACACCGCTTCACCCGTGTTGGGGTCGATGACGACTTCCTGCTGTTGCAGGCGGTTGCTGCCACCCGAGCGTTGAACAGGCGTGGCTGTCGGTTGGTCGGCAATCGGGCTGACACGCGCTGCGGTAGTGCTGGAGTAGGCCGGGGCCGTGGCAGCCGTCGGTGCGGCGTTGTTGGCAGCATCGGCAGCCGGCTTTGCTAAGCCAGCACCTTGGGCGCCAGTGGCATTTCGGGTGTTGTTGCTGCGAACAGACGCCTGCTTGAAAGGGGTTTGATCCTGGCGGGTGGGGTTCAGGCAGTTTTCGGCACGCAGGGCGTACACTTCGTTCAGCATGTTGAAAACAGCCTGTTCCAGCACCATGCGCACGCCGCGTTGAATGGGTTCCTGGGTGCGTTCAGAGGCTGCAATGTCTACCAGGCCATCGTTAAAAATCCGGAAGAATCCGCCACGCAATTCAGTGCCGATAATCTGTTTTTGTACGCTTTGTACGTTTACAACTTCCAGGGTTTTGGTTTTAACCAGTCGCAGGTCTACCGCAATGTTCATGACGAAGTAGCGTGCGCCGTTGGACAGGAAGCGAATCGAGCTTTCTACTGCGCCGCTGCGAATGTTGTAGTTGACTTCGGTAATGCCGCCCACCACGTGGTATTCAGAGCCGGGCAGGCTGCCGCTGAAAATTTTGCGGTAAGGTTGTTCGCCTGTTTCGCTGTCAGAAATCAGCTTGTTGTCGGAATATTTCAGCTCGATGTCAGCAATAGAGGTGTCGAAGCGTTCTACTAAAGGAACGCCTGCTTCAGAAAGCGCCGACATCACCATAAGCGCAGCGCCTTGGGTAAGGCGTTTGCCGTTAACGAGGTCTTCTTTGCCTGTGAAGTCGAGCACTTTGCCTACAGCAAAACGATCTTTGCCCGCGCGTTGCAGTGCGGGGCGAATGCAGGCAAGTGCCTGACTGTACCGCGTTCTGTTTTCTGAAACCTCGGCGCCATCGAATGGATCGACGTAATTGGCTTCAGAAAAACCGGGAAGCGTTGTACAGGCTTGAAGGCCCAGTATCATGGCAAACAGCACCAGTTTGGGCGATTTCAATGCGCACAGGCGTGAAAACATAAAAATTTCCTTGGTATTCAATGGTTATTGCGTGGTTATTGCGAGGCGGTATTTCCGGTGCTTGATTCCGTGGCCGAGAAACCCTCGCCCGAGTCAAAAGTGGCCGTCAGGCTGCCCGTGTTGTTTTGGTTGGCATTGACGACTACCGTGCTGTTTCTGCCTTCTGTCACTACGTTAATCAGGTTGCCTACTGCGGTTACGGCAAAGGTGCCACCAGGGCGGTTAATTTCTGTGCGATTAAAGTTTTCATCGCGTGCCAGGGACGCTGGGGAATCAATTTCTGTCAGGTTGTTCATGCCAACCGGCGTTTCGAAACCATTGGAATTGCTTTCAAAAGTCTGTGCACAGGCGTAGCTGCTTATGCCTGTGGCCACTACCAGCACACTCAATGAGACAGACCATCTTTTGATTGGTTTCATGAAAACGATTTTCCTTTTCATTTTGTTAAGCGGCCCTGAGCAAGCTCAGGGCCGCTTTCATGCGCCGGGTTTAAGCCCGGCCTCACTATTTCTGGTTGCAACTACTGATTCAGCTTGCTTTTGCAGACTGCTTAGCGAACTGATACAGAGAAGCTGTTGCCAATGGCGGCTGTGGTGGCTGTCATTGTGCGTGGGTCGATCAGGCTAACGGTGGTAACTGCGCTTTGTACGCCAGTGTTGCACTGCTCAACAGAGGCGTTCAGGCCGGCGCCAGCACCCAGGGTGAAAGACGTGCTGTTGCCAATGGCTACAGTGGTCAGGTCCAGGGCTTTGATGTCGGTGTCTTTGTGGGTGATCAGGGTGTCGGCCAACTGGGTGCCTTTGTTTACCTGGGCAATGTGAGCGTGGGTGAACTGACCAGCGTCTACTTCTACAGCGGCGCTGTTGCCGATAGAGGCCACAGTGGAGGTGACTTCATCGTACACCACGTTTTTGAGAACCAGGGCGGATTCTTCCAGGCCTTTGTTGTACTGACCCAGATTGATTTCAACATCAGTCATTTGGTGATCGGGGTTCAGGTGGTCATTGTGCTCGCCTGAGGAGGTTACAGACTCGCAGCCAGCGCCGCTGCAGGTGTTGCCAGCAGTAGCGAAAACCTGAGGGCTCAGGCACAGGGCGGCCGCAGCCAGGGCAATTTTCGTGAAGGTTGTCTTCATGGAATTCTTCCTTTAATGTCGGGTTAAAACTGTTGAGTAACAAGAACCAGCCACTTTGTTCCCTTGCTTTGAACAATCAGTTCGATCTGGGGGTTGACGGCGGGTTGGTGATATGGCCGCAATCGAGGTTGCCCTGTGGCTTGCTGAACCCAAAACAGCAGGAGTTCAGAAATTCATGGCAGGGCACTTTAACCTGAATCACCACTTGAGTGATGAAAATCGGGAAGAGGTTCCTGAATTGTGTAAAAGAATTTGTGGGCTTGGCGTAAAATGACAATTCTGTGACGCAAAGAGTGTGACAACGTTGGAAACCAGAAGCATTAAACCCATTGAATTCGACCTGCCCGATAACCAGTATCCGGCGGGCTTTTGCCGTCCATCCGAGGCATGGGCGCGCGTACCAGAGCAAGCTTCTTTTCAGGAAAGGGCAAGCCTGCGCGCAGAAATCAAGTCGTTGCTGAAAGCCCGCGATGCTGCTTTGGTTGCCCACTACTACGTAGATTCCGAATTGCAGGACTTGGCTGAAGAAACAGGTGGTTGTGTGTCTGATTCTTTAGAAATGGCGCGTTTTGGACGAGAAAGCGGTCGGCCTAATCTGGTGGTCGCTGGCGTGCGTTTCATGGGCGAAACCAGTAAATTCTGAATCCTGAAAAACGCATTTTCATGCCCGATCTGGAGGCCACTTGCAGTCTGGATCTGGGTTGCCCCGCAGGCCGTTTAGCCAGTTTTGCGATCAACACCCTGACCGCACCGTGGTTGTGTATGCCAACACCAGTGCGGCAGTGAAAGCCCGTGCCGACTGGATGGTTACTTCCAGTATTGCGTTAAATATTGTTCGGTATCTGGCTGATCGCGGCGAAAAAATCCTGTGGGCCCCCGATCGCCATTTGGGCCAGTATATTCAGCGCGAAACCGGCGTAGACATGCTGATGTGGCAAGGGTCTTGCCTGGTGCACGATGAATTCAAGGCCAACGAGCTGGCCTTGTTAAAGGCCGGGCACCCCGATGCCATGGTGCTGGTACACCCGGAATCGCCGGCTCCGGTGGTTGCGCTGGCAGATTTGGTGGGTTCTACCACGCAGCTGATTCGAGCCACAGGCACACCAGGGGTAAATACCTTTATTGTGGCTACCGATTTGGGCATTTTGCACAAAATGCGCCAATATGCCCCCCATAAAACATTCATTGAGGCCCCAACTGCTGGCAACTCCGCTACCTGCAAAAGTTGCGCCCGTTGCCCCTGGATGGCCATGAACGGCTTGAAAAACCTGCGCGATGTGTTGTTAACCGGTTTTGATACCGGGGCTGGTGAGGTGCATGTTGATCCGGATTTGGGTCGCAAGGCTTACCGGTGTATCGACCGCATGCTGGATTTTTCCCGCACACAGGGCATATCGGCTTTGCGTGGTCAAAACCAGCTTGAACAGGCGCATGCAGGTGTTGGGCCTGCCTGAAATTGCGGAAAATTTGACAAGGAACCGTGTGAATACCTCAGAACTGTTTGTGTCTTTCGGACCCGATTTGGCGCTTGCCCTGCAACGCAATGTGGCAGATTCCATTCTGGAAGACAAAGGCAGCTGCGATTACACGGGGCTGTTGATTGCTCCTGAAAAACGGTGTGTGGCCAGCGTGCTGTGCCGGGACAGTGCGGTAATTGCTGGTCAGCCGTGGTTTGAGGGGGTTTTTAAGGTGCTCGATCCTTCTGTGCAGGTGGAATGGCTTGTGCAAGAGGGCCAGCCGGTATTGCCTGGGACTCCGGTGTGTGAAATTCGGGGCAATGCGCGCGCCATGCTTACTGCCGAGCGCCCTGCGCTGAACTGGCTGCAAACCCTGAGCGCGGTTGCCACTAAAACCCGCCAGCTTTCCAGGTTGGTGGCGGGTACTCAGGCTGCGGTGCTGGACACCCGAAAAACCCTGCCGGGTATGCGTTTGGCCCAAAAATATGCTGTACGTGTGGGCGGGGGGCTGAACCAGCGTCTGGCTCTGTACGATGGCATTCTTATCAAGGAAAACCACATTGCTGCGGCAGGCGGTATTGCCCAGGCTCTAGAGCGTGCCCATGCAGTGCGTAGCAATCAGGTAAGCGTGCAAATAGAAGTGGAAACCCTGGGGCAGTTACAGGAAGCGCTGGGGGCGGGCGCACGGTCAATCCTGCTGGACAATTTCAGTTTGCAAGCCATGCTGGAAGCGGTTGAAATAAATAGAAATTTTGCACAAAACTCGACCGATGGAATGCCAGCCCTTCTTGAGGCTTCAGGGGGTGTGTCTGAAGACAGCATACGTGCCATTGCGCAAACGGGTGTAGACCGCATTTCCGTAGGCGCCTTAACCAAAGACATCAAGGCTGTAGACTTTTCCTTGCGTGTTCAATAGGCCGGATTTGACACCGTTCGCGGCCTAGCGTTTTCTGGCTCTTTGCACGATGGTAGGAAAGGCTTTGGGCAAAGTGCCGGGGTAGTCGGCACTGTAGTGCAGGCCACGGCTTTCTTTGCGGCTTAATGCGCTGTTCACAATGAGGTCGGCCACATCCACCAGATTTCTGAGTTCCAGCAAGTCGCGACTGACCCGGAAATTGGAATAGTACTCGGCAATTTCTTCGCGCAGCAATGCAATCCGGTGTTGTGCACGCTCCAGTCTTTTGATGGTGCGCACAATTCCCACGTAGTTCCACATGGTCAGGCGCAGTTCGTCCCAGTTGTGCGAAATGACCACTTCTTCATCGGCATCGGTGACGCGGCTTTCGTCCCATTCGGGTAGGCCACCCGATTCTTGCCGGGGGCGGGTAAGAATGTCCTGTGCAGCGGCTTTGCCCATTACCATGCATTCGAGCAGGCTGTTGCTGGCCAGGCGGTTGGCGCCGTGCAGGCCGGTGTAGGCTGTTTCGCCCACTGCATACAGGCCGGCAATGTCGGTGCGTGCGGCAAAATCGGTAATTACGCCGCCGCAGGTGTAGTGTGCCGCGGGCACTACAGGAATGGGCTGGGTGGTAATGTCGATACCCAGTTCCAGGCAGCGTTGGTAAATGGTGGGAAAGTGTGCGGTAATTTTGTGGGCGGGGCAGGTGGCTGATGTCCAGGTGCACGCAATCCAGGCCGCGTTTTTTAATTTCAAAGTCGATGGCGCGTGCCACTATGTCGCGCGGGGCCAGCTCGGCGCGGTCGTCGTGCCAGGGCATGAAGCGTTCACCGCTGGGCAGTTTAAGCAAGCCGCCCTCGCCACGCACTGCTTCAGAAATCAAAAAGCTTTTGGCATAGGGATGAAACAGGCACGTGGGGTGAAATTGCACAAATTCCATGTTGGCGATGCGTGCGCCAGCGCGCCACGCCATGGCAATGCCATCGCCTGTGGAGGTGTCGGGGTTGGTGGTGTAGTTGTACACTTTGCCTGCTCCGCCGCAGGCCAGCACAATGTGTGGACAAGCGAGGGTGACTACCCGGCCTGACAGTTCATCAAGCACATAGGCGCCCAGCAAAGAGTGGTCGGTGTGGCCCAGGCGCTCGCCGGTGATGAGGTCGATCACCATGTGGTGTTCAAACAGCGAAATGTTGGGGTGTGCTGCCACCCGTGCTTCCAGCGTGGTTTGTACCGCTTGGCCTGTGGCATCGGCCACGTGCAAAATGCGGCGCTGGCTGTGCCCGCCTTCTCGGGTCAGGTGAAAGCCTTGTGCATCGTTGTCAGCGGGGTGGTTGCCGTGGGTGTTTTGCCGCGAAAAGGGCACGCCTTGCTCTACCAGCCAGTCAATGGCTGTCGAGGCGTTTTCCAGAATGAATTCTGCGCTGTCGCGTTCGCACAGGCCTGCGCCTGCTACCAGAGTGTCTTGCACGTGGCTTTGCACGCTGTCGGAAGGGTCGCGCACGGCAGCAATGCCACCCTGAGCCCACCGGCTTGCGCTGTCAGACACGCTGCGCTTGCAGACCACGGCTACTTTAAGCCGGTCTGCCAGATGCAGGGCAGTAGTGAGCCCTGCCAGGCCGCTGCCAATAATGGCGACATCAAATTGTTTCATGGGCGGGGCAAGCGGTTGGAATGCTGTTGTTTGCATCATAGCCAAGCGGGCTGCTGATATGATGCTGCTTCGTACAAAAGCGGTGCAATTTACACGCTGTGTTTGCACTCCGGCTATTTCTGAAAACAGGGTTTAAATACACCATGTGGGAATTCATTTTACTGAGCAAGGCTGCCGCTATGGGCGTGGTAGAGGGCTTGACGGAGTTTTTTGCCTGTTAGCTCTACGGGCCACCTGATTCTGGCGGCCGAGGCCCTGCGGTTTAACCCTTCCACCAAGGTGGTGTTTGAAATCGTGATCCAGCTGGCTGCCATTTTGGCGGTTATTCTGGAATACAAAGAGCGGGTGGTTTCCACGGTGCTGGGGCTGGGGCACAGCCGTACGGCGCAGCGCTTTGCGGCCAATGTAATTGTTGCGTTTTTGCCGTTGGCGGTGTTGGGGCTGGTGTTTGCCTCACCTATCAAGGCGGTGTTGTTTGCGCCTGTGCCGGTGGCTTTGGCTTTTATGGTGGGCGGTGTGTTTATTTTGTGGGTAGAGCATCAGCTGGGGCTGCCGGGTTACCAGCCACGGGTTTTGCAGGTAGACGACATGCGTTTTCCCGATGCGCTTAAAGTGGGGCTGATTCAGGCGCTTGCGCTCATCCCTGGCGTGTCGCGCTCGGGTTCTACCATTGTGGGCGGGTTGTGGATTGGGCTTTCTCGTGTCACTGCCACCCAGTTTTCTTTTTTTCTGGCCATGCCCACTATTTTGGCTGCTAGCCTGTACGAGTTGTACGACAGCCGTAGCTTGCTAAGCACGGCAGATATTCCGGTGTTTCTGGTGGGTGGGGTGTTTAGTTTCATAAGCGCCTATGCCTGTGTGCGCTGGCTGCTGCGGTTTGTGGAAAAACACGATTTTCGGGTGTTTGCCTGGTACCGCATAGCCTTTGGTGGGCTGATTTTGCTAAGTACTCAGATGGGCTGGGTAACGTGGGGCTGAGGGGCAATAAAGTGCCTTGCGCAGAACTCTTCTACCGACAAGGGCCGGGATAGCCAAAACCCTTGGGCGTAATCCACGCCAAACTCACGCAGGCGTTCGAGTTCCTGCTCGGTTTCCACGCCTTCGGCGGTAACCACCAGCCCCATGGTGTGGCCCATGTCTATGGTAGATTGCACAATAATGGCGCTGTCTATGTCGCTGTGAATGCCTTGAATCAGTGAGCGGTCAATTTTAAGTTCCTTGACTGGAAAGCGTTTCAGGTAAGCCAGCGAAGAATACCCGCTGCCAAAATCGTCCACACTGATGCTCATGCCCAGAGCCGCAAACTTGTGCAAAATGTCGCAGGCATTTTCTGGGTCCATAATGGTGCAGCTTTCGGTGACTTCCAGCGTGATCATGGGGGTAAGGGTGGGGTGTTGCCGGTGCAGTTTTTGTGCGTGGTTATACAGTTCAGAATCGTTTAAATCGGCGGCAGAAATATTAATCGACAGCCCGATTTGCTGGGGCATTAAAATTTCGGCGATTCGGTAGGCCTCACACACCACCCAGCGCGAAATGTCTTTGATAAGTCCGGTTTGCTCTGCCAGTGGAATAAAGCCATTGGGCGCAATCAGCCCTTGTACGGGGTGTTTCCAGCGTATCAAGCCTTCTACCTGGGTTACGCGGTTGGTTTTCATGTGCCAGTTTGGGCTGCAAATACAACTGAAACTCCTGGTTGACCAGACCATCGCGGATTTGATTCAGTAAATCCAGACGGCGTGCCGAATGCTGCTCCATGCGCGACTGGAAGCGCAGGCAGTGTGCTCCCACTTTACGGGCCAAAAGCCGGGCACAATTGGCTTTCTGCAACAGGCTTTCGGCATTTTGTGCGTTGGCAGGGTAAAACACCAAGCCGCCTTTGCAGTCTATTTCCAGGTCGTATCCTAATTTATTGATGGTAAAAGAAAAAATCCTTTTCAGATTGAGTTCCATGAAGTTGTTGAATTGGTCGCCAGGGGCCACAAGACAGAAGGTGTTGCTTTCTATACGTGCCAGGGCCAGGTGTTTGGGTACCAACCTGCGTGCGCGTTTGGCAACGTGTTGAATGGCTGCCTCCATTACCTCGTGGCCCATGACATCGTAAATGTGATCCATGTTTTCCACCGACCACATCAAGACCGCCAGTGGTTCTCTGGAGGCGGCGATGCGGTTTTCCAGGCACACGGTCAGGAAAACACGGTTGTCCAGCCCCGTGAGTTTGTCTTTATAGGCCGTTTGACGAATCAGATTGTCGCGCACCTCAATGGCCTCGGCCATCTCGTTCAGGGCGTGCACCAAAGGGGCTAGCTCGGGTGAGGCGGTTTCTAAAAGGCGTAGATGGTACTCGCCCTCTGTAATTTGCCGGGCCCCGTAGGTCAGCTTTTGAATGGGCTTGTTGAGCGCTTTGCTCACCCAAATGCTGCCGCCAATTACCGTAAGAACCAGAGAAATCATTGCGAAAAATGAAATTTTACTATCTATTGGGTAATTTGCGTCAAACCAGAGGCTTACGTCTGACCAGAACAGCGTCAGGCACGCCACTGCCAAACACACGACTACCACGCGAATACGCAGAGTCAGCGTGTCTGAGGACACGGACAGGAAAGAGCTGAATTGTCCTGAAGCAGGGGGGCGATGCATAGGAAAGTTTTTGCTTTAAACAGTTGTATTTAAGCAGGTAGTTGGGGGATTGGACATCACGAGGATGGGGGCGTAGTTAATCTTTGATTGCTTTGTGTTTCGCTTCCACGCTGGGGCGCTAGTGCTTTCGCGCTGCGGCGCGTTGGCATGTACCGCCCGGCTAAGGCTTTGCCCGAAACCCCGTCTGAAGCCCCACTTGCTCGGCGGCCGTTAACTCGCCCTCAGCGCCAGGCGCTTCGGTGCTCAAACATGCCCGGCCTTCACCCTTCGCAAGGTGAGGCCCCAGACGGC
>JAAURO010000275.1 GCA_012032215.1 Limnobacter sp. | reverse complement strand
CTGGGCGCGGTGTTTTTTACCGGCTCCAACGCCACCGCACGCACCATACAGCAAACACTGGCAGCACGGCCGGGCCCTATTGTACCTTTGGTGGCAGAAACAGGCGGCGTCAATGCCATGGTGGTAGACAGTTCTGCCCTGCCTGAGCAAGCCTGCGACTCGATTGTTAAAAGCGCCTTTGGCAGCGCAGGCCAACGGTGCAGCGCCCTGCGCATTGTGTTTGTGCAGGAAGACATTGCCGCAAGCCTTAAAACCATGGTGCAAGGCGCCATGGCGCTTTTACGCCAAGCCAGTCCGCCCACGCTGGAAAGCGACTTAGGCCCACTCATTGATGAAGCAGCCGCCCGCCAGATACAACGGGGCTGCGAACATTTACAGCACACCCAAACCGGTGCCTTTTTGACACAAGCCCTGGCAAACCGCCCCTTGAATGCAGAACACGACAAACGCCTGTTTGCCCCTCAGCTTGTTGAAGTGTCTTTCCCTGGCGACTTTTCCACCGAAATATTCGGCCCGGTTTTGCAATGGGTGATGTTTAAAAATGACCAGTTTTCGCAGGTACTTCAAGCCATAGAACACGCTGGGTGGGGGCTTACACTCGGGCTTCAATCGCGCAGCGACCGTAGGGCCGCGCAGTTGGCAGCCTTGCCTGTGGGCAACTTGTATGTAAACCGTGAAATGACCGGGGCTGTTGTTGGCAGCCAACCATTTGGCGGGCAAGGGCTATCTGGAACAGGGCCGAAGGCGGGTGGATTTCACACTGTCTTTAAAGCCGTGACGGAAAAAACAGTTTCAAACAACCTGGCAAGCAGCGGGGGAATCCCCGAGTTGTTTCAGTAAAGCGGCGGGCGTCAACACCAAACCGCCCGACACCGAAAAACAACCGGTGTCGGGCAGAGGGCCGCGCAGTAAAGGCCCCACAGGTGCATCAAGGGTTAGCTGATTTGCACTTGCCCCTGCGCAATGTAGGCCACTTGCCTGTCAAAAGTGCGAAACGTAAACGACACGGGCCGCTCGGCATATTCCATTGTGCGTTTGCGCAAAATTTCAATGGCAATGCTTTCACCCAAACGCAGGCTGCGTGTGTTGTCGCTGCGCCAGTGCACGCCACCCATGCTGCGGCCCATGGCCACGTTGCTGGCAAGTTTGTTGAGTTCGCCACCCACGGTGATTTTGTCGGCATCGGGACCCGTGTATTCCTGCGGGTCGCAGAACTCCTCCAGGGAACCTGCGTTTTGCGGTAGCCTGGTTGTAGCAATTTCAGGGGATTTGCAGGGGGATCTTTGGGAAACCCCTGGTTGGCGTTGTTAAAAAGATCCGAGAATTTCTGGTCTTCGTCGAACCAGGCCTTCAATACGGTTACACACGCTCCTGCAACGGTTGCATGCCCGGCCCCATACGCTGGGTGGCTTGGCGAACCTGCCGAAAAGCCATGGGCAGAAACAGGGTTTTGGTGCCGCCATTTTGCGCGGCGTTGTGCAAGCCCACTGCTTCCAGAGTGGCATTCAGTGCGTTGTCGAAGGTGCTGCACTCTGGCACAAGCACTGGCAGGCCATAGGCACGCTTTTCCCCCTGGTAGCCATTGTGTTGCATTTGCAGCAAGCCGCCATACACTTCCGGGCGGCAACGGCGGTGTACCAGCCATTTCTGACGCCAAATAACCTTAAGTGCACGGCTGGCAACCTCGGAACCAGGGTGAGCAAATCAGGCCCGCCCAAGGTGGCAAAAGCGCCTTCGCGTGAATAGCGGTTGCCACGGTACGGGTTTCCCTGATCGAGCTTGGCACCAATTCCATCCAGAAAGAGCGCTGCATTAAAGTATGCCTGGTGTAAGGCATCGCGGTTTACAAAGCGGGCCAGGTCGCGCATGGTCGAAATAGTGCGTTTAATCACCACACCACCCGCGGTGCCATCAACCGTAGGGTAGTAGAGGTTGTTGGGGCAGTTGCGCTGATCCGCGTAGTTGTTGCAATTGCCGTAATCGCGGCCGTATTTGTCTTTGCCCGTGTTTTGAGCAAGCAGCCAGTCGCCATGGGTAAGCAGAAAATCGCGTTTGGCGAGGTAAGGGGCTTGCAGGGTATCAATGGTTTGCACGCCATAGCCAATCGGTCGGATAAAAAACTGGCTAATCAAGGGTCCCACGTCTTCGCCAAACAGACCGGTGCGAAAAAGCGTCTGCAGTTGAATATCCGCGCCACCCGTACCAGCCTGAAGATCAAGCGGGGCAAGCAACTTGCCCGGATCGGTGTCGTGGCGAATGGCACAGTCGTACACGGTGTTTACCGCCTTGCGCGCTGTGTTGATGCGGTCGCCAACCTGATAACCCAGCTTGTTGGCCCCCGTTCCATCGTGTGCGGAAATATCCACGCCACAACCGGCAGGCGGGCTGCGGTGTTGCTGGAAAGCAAGCAATGGCGCGTCACGCAGCAATGCCATCCAATACAGCTCAACCATTTCCGCCGCAGCGCTGATAGACAGGCAACCCGGAGCAGGCAGCATTTCCAGCGACTTGGGATCAGGGCCATGCGTTTCCGTGGAGGCCCCGGCCATGGGGCTGGTAAATTTAGCGGCCGATTTGTAAGGGCTGCGTTTGCACAGGCTTCAAACGGACTTTGATCGGGGCCGCTGACCGGCCCTTTCGGCACGTCTTCAAAATTGATAGGCATGCCTGCCTCGATTTGCACACAGGTGCGCTCGAATTTGCGGTAGGCAGTTGCCTCTACTTCGCCAAACTTGTTGTGGGGTAAGGTTTTGTGAAAATTCCCAATAAAAGGGGTGTCTGAGGACACCAGACTTTCGTCTGTGTTTTGAGTTGGAAAAGCCATTTTTAGATTCCTTAAGTGCAGTTGTAAAAAACGGCGGGCTTTGTAACAAGCAACGCCGAGTTCAAAATTTAATGCAATATCGTTGGTATACCGGAACTTCAAACCACTTCTGTTTGCACATTGAGTGCGCAAACAGCGTTGCTATGGTAGCTGAATCGGCAGCAATAAAAAGCCGGTATACCCAAAATTCAGCACCTCTTGAAAAGGCGAAAGCACTCCGGCACGGCATCTCCCGAAAGAACACTGATACACTCGAATTTCCTTATTCCAGCCAGCCAATAGCACCATGTGGGATCGTTTAAAAGAAGACATCCAAACCATATTCAAACGAGACCCGGCAGCGCGCAACCGGCTAGAGGTGTTGCTGTGCTACCCAGGCTTGCACGCCTTGTTGTTTCACCGCATAAGCCACCGCCTGTGGCGGGCAAACTGGCACACGCTGGCGCGTTTCATTTCTCACATTGGCCGTATGCTCACCGGTATCGAAATTCACCCGGGCGCGCAACTTGGGCGGCGCGTGTTTATCGATCACGGCATGGGCGTGGTCATCGGTGAAACCGCCGAAATCCATGACGACTGCACCATCTACCAAGGTGTTACATTGGGTGGGGTCGCCTGCACGAGGGCAA
>JAAURO010000274.1 GCA_012032215.1 Limnobacter sp. | reverse complement strand
GAGCGCTTTGTGCTGCCACCCGAAGCCAGTTTTTACAACCTGTACAAACGCCGGTTCGAGCCTGGTAATGGTCAGCGCATCGACCAGGCCCTGCTCGCCATTGAAGAAGCCAATGGCAACAAACTCAAAGACGCAGGCAAAAGCGTGTTTCAAGACATCTCTTTCAATTCAGATCGCCTGGGCGAAGAACGTCAGAAAAACACCATTTTGACGCCATTCTTCTCGAAGACTTCGCCAAGCCCGAACTCAATCTCAAACCCAGCCGCGTTGGCACACTCGATGTCATTGGCAATGGTTACGAATACCTCATCAAAAACTTTGCAGCCAGTGGCGGGCAAAAAGCAGGCGAGTTCTACACCCCACCCGAAGTGTCGGAACTCATCGCCGAAATTCTGCAGCCCCATGCCAGGCGACACCATCTGCGATCCCGCCTGCGGCTCCGGTTCACTGCTTATGAAGTGCGGGCGCAAAGTCTTCGACACCTACGGCATCAAGCAATACGCACTGTATGGCCAAGAGGCCATTGGCTCCACCTGGAGCCTTGCCAAAATGAACATGTTTTTGCACGGCGAAGACAACCACAAAATTGAATGGGGCGACACCATACGCAACCCCAAGCTTCTTGATGGGCACGGCAATCTCATGCGTTTCGACATTGTCACCGCTAACCCCCCATTTTCTCTCGACAAATGGGGTGCCGAAGAAGCCATGCACGACAAGTTCAACCGTTTTAACCGCGGCTTGCCGCCCAAAACCAAAGGCGACTATGCCTTTATTCTGCACATGGTCGAAACCCTCAGGCCCGGCACGGGGCGCATGGGCGTCGTGGTGCCACACGGAGTATTGTTCCGTGGTGCCTCGGAAGGCAAAATACGCCAGAAACTCATCGATGAAAATCTGCTTGATTCCGTCATCGGTCTGCCAGAAAAACTGTTTTATGGCACCTCCATTCCGGCAGCCATACTCGTTTTCAAAGCCCAAAAGATCGATCAGTCTGTGCTGTTCATCGATGCCAGTCGAGAATTCAAAGCCGGTAAAAGTCAAAACCTGCTCACCCCTGAACATGTTGGTAAAGTCGTTAATACGTATCGAGAACGCGCAAGCGTCAGCAAATACGCACACCTGGCCAGCCTGCATGAGCTCCAGGAAAACAACTACAACCTGAACATTCCCCGGTATGTCAATGGCTCCGAAGAAGAAAACCTGGTTCATCTGGAGGAGGTGCGTGCAGAACGCAAAGACCTCAAAGCGCGCTTTTTGCCCTTGGAAGACACAATGGAGTCTTATCTGAAGGAACTGGGGTATCCCGATGGTACCTGAAGGCTGGCAACTCACCGAGCTGGGCAGCTTGGCAAGTTTCGCTTCTGGCAACACCCCCAGCAAAAGCAACAGCGCCTTCTGGAATGGCGCTTACCCATGGGTGTCCGCCAAAGATCTCAAAACCGATCGCCTGGAAAGCAGCCTTGCCACCCTTACTGAAGAAGGCTATCGGGTTGCCAAAAAAGCGCCTCAAGGCTCCACGCTGCTTTTGGTGCGTGGCATGATGCTCTTAAAAAACCTTCCCGTGGCCTACGCTACGCGCGAACTTGCCTTTAACCAAGACCTCAAGGCGCTTGTGCCGCATGCGCATGTCGATGGCCTGTTTCTCAGCTACCTTCTGCAAAACGAAAAACACAAGCTGGGTCAACTGGTCAGTACGGCAGGCCACGGGACGGGCAGGCTAGACACCGACTCCATCAAGCAATTTCCCGTTTGTTTGCCACCTTTGCCCGAGCAACAAAAAATTGCACGCATACTGTCTGTGTGGGACGAGGCCATCCACGTTTGCAGCAAGCTGTTGCACAACAGCCGTCAGCAGCGCGAGGGTCTTCGTCAGCAGCTCCTCAGCGGCAAAATGCGCTTTCCCCAAGACGTAGCCCCCTGGCAAATTCACACCCTGGGCCAGGCGGTCGTACTCACCATGGGCGCGTCGCCCCAATCGTCTGCTTACAACCACACCCAAACCGGGTTGCCCTTGGTGCAGGGCAGGGCAGACATCAAAAATGGTGTTACAAGTCCCCGTTTTTACACCACACAAACCACGAAAACCTGCCAGATCGGGGATGTCTTGCTCAGTGTCCGAGCACCCGTTGGTGCCGTAGCGCTCTCGCTGCACCACGCTGCATAGGCGTGGCATTGCAAGCATGAGAGCCAAGCCACACTTCAGCCAGGATTTCATCTACCAATGGTTGCGGTGGCATCAGCCACGCTGGGCAGCCTTTGCCCAGCGAAGCACCTTTGAATCGATTACCACCCAAGACATCAAAGCCTTGCCGATCATGGCCCCCGACAAATCCACACAAACCAGAATTGCGGCGGTACTGTTCAATGCAGATCAAGAAATAGTCTTGTACAAAGCCAAACTCGGGCACCTGAAAGCAGAGAAAAAAGCCCTCATGCACCAACTGCTGCGTGGCCAGAAAGAGTCGATGTAAGCGTTGCCGCATCAGCGCAAAGCAGGCCAAATGAACCCCATCCAGGAGCTCGCGCTTGAAGGCACAGCCCACGACCGAGCAAGCGGTTAAAACCTCAGCCTGCCAGGTGCTTGGCACATTGGGTTGGCAGTTTTTATCACCCCGGCAAGCCTTGGAAGCCCGCGCAGGCAAAGCGCATTCCGTGGTGCTCACCGAAATATTGCGCCAGCAATTGGCACAGTTCCGTTTTGTGCACACCGGCAAACACTACCCACTTTCTGGTCACACCATCGATGCCTTGATTGCACAGCTTGCCAACCCCGCACTCAACGAAGGCTTGCTGGCGGTCAACGAAAAACTCTACAACCATCTGCTGTATGGTTTAACTGTCACAGAATTCATCAATGGCAAAAAAGTCAGTCCCACTGTCATGCTCATCGATTGGCACCACAGCGCGGCGAACCAGTTTCACGTTGTGCAAAATTTTGAAGTTGCACCTGCAGGCATTTCTGCTGGCGGTAGTAAAGGCAGCCGCAGCCCCGGTCTGGTGTGCTTTGTCAACGGCATCGCGCTGGGCATCATAGAAGTGGCCAGCCCGGAACGCCAAACAGGCAGCAGGCCCACCGTGCAAGAAGCCATAGCCCAAAGTCTGCGCAACCAGTGGCCCGGCGAAATTCCCGCACTGTATGCCTACGCCCAATTGCTGCTCGCCATTGATGGACAACAGGGGCTTTATGGCACCTGCGGCACACCTGCAGAGTTTTGGGCTGTTTGGCGTGAAGAAGATTTACCAGCCGCCCAGCAGGCTGATTGCCCGCAAAACGAACTGCTTATCAGCCTGCTTACACCCGAACGCCTGCTTGAGCTCACACGCTTTTTCATTCTTTTCGACCAAAAAGCCGGCAAAGTAGTAGCCCGCTATCCACAAGTATTTGGCATTAAACGCTTGTTAGAGCGCATTCAGCGTAAAAACCAGCGGCCCGAAAACCCACGGCGGCAGGGCGGCGTAATCTGG
>JAAURO010000273.1 GCA_012032215.1 Limnobacter sp. | reverse complement strand
GGTCACGTTGTTTTTGAGAATCGTCAATACATCCTCAATCACCACATCTCCATGTTCCGTATTCCAACAATCATAATCCGTCGCCAACGCCAGCGTGGCGAAACACAATTCCGCCTCGCGCGCGAGCTTGGCCTCCTGCAAATTCGTCAGTTTAGCCAGGGCCCGTACTTCTTCCGCCTGCATGGCACTGCGGCCATGTAAGTTAAGATGTGTAAGCTGGCGAAGTTCCCCCAATGCCGTTGCCCGAAACGGATTTCTAAACGAGTTCGGTAAATCAGACAGACTTAAACGGCGTAGCATGGGCAAATTCTTCAATACGCTGGCCACCGCATCGATTGCTTCACTGCTGGAAAGGACATAGCAAGTAGGCAACTCCAAGGCACGCAAACTTTGCATGCCCTTAAGCATGGCGGCCAAGCCAGTATACGTACAATTTTTGTCCAATCGATGTATACACAAGTTTTCCAGGGAACCCAACTTACCCAGCACCTCCAACGATTTATCGGTTAAATCCGGTGCCCTGGGCAACGTCAGCGCTTGTAGGGAAGAAAAGCCTGCCAGAGCGGCAATGTGTGCATCGGTAACACCCGTTGCCTTGCTTAGGTCAAGGCTGCGAAGGCCTGGGTTTGCACGGGCAATCTCTTGAATTTGCAAAACCGACACGTTCCCTTGCAGCGATCGGGAAGAACCTGGCTCACTACCAAAAGCCTCGCGTGGCAAGCTCTGTGCCAACACTGCAGCAGCTTGCCGAGAGGGGTACCAGAAGCACCCGGAACAACAGAGTCGCTAGAAGGTGGAAAATGCGGCACCCCAGAAAGGGGGACCGCTTTTGTGACAGGACTAGTTCCGCTCATGGCAAAGAATCCTTGTATTGCTCAAAATCGCAACGATAACAGAACTTCCCCAAGAGTTACAAAAAATAATAATTTGTCACTCCGCCAACATTGCCTATCCTAAAGATCATCGTCAGGATCAGGAGTGCCAACGCTAGAAACTGCCGATGCACGTTGCGTATCGGAAGCAATCGCACCTCCCGTACCCGTACCGTCCGGATCTTCTTCCGTACTTACTGTACCGTCCGGATCTTCTTCGTCACCTTCCGGCTCATTGGCAGCAGCCTGCTCTTCTTCGGACAGTTGCGTAGAACTACTTACATACACATCCCCGGTTCCTTCGCGCGGATCGTCCACACGCAACACCAGTTGTCCGAATCCGTCGATTCGTATTGGCTGGTCGCGAGCAAGCTTGTACTCCACCTTATGCTTTTCTGCTTCCTCTGGCGGCATGTCAGAGCGCTGAACAGAAACCCCCGCCTTGCCCTTGGTATCTCTGTCGCCAATCTGGAAGGCTGCCCTCCAGGTTCGCCCGTACGTACGGTATTTCCCTCTTCGCCACCCAGGCTGCCTCCGCCATAAAGCCCACCCTTCTGGTCGCCACCCAGGCTGCCTCCGCCATAAGCCCCACCCTTCAAAGAGTAGTTCATGGTCTGGTCGCCACCCACGTTCTGCATAAGCCAGTCATTCACATTCTGAGCACTACTCCAATCAATTTCTTTGCTTGTGTAGTCAGCAGAAGCAATTTGATGGTATTTTTTGCTGTACACATAATCTTTTCCGTGGTACCGGAACCAGTAGTTGTCGCCGTCCCAACCATACTCAAGGTTGTCTGCAGTGGTTGTTGGTTTTGGTTCGTCCACAGAGTCTGCTGGGTTGGTCCTTTTGTCATTCAGATAGAACTGGCCATCGGCCGTGAGGCTGGTGGTGCCGTCAGGAGCAATAGTCACCAACCCGGCAACAACCGCAGCATTCACTTGGGCAGCCGTAAAGGTGCTGTTGCCCGCAGGAAGGCCATGCAATAAATTCAAGGTTTCCTGTACATCGCCTTCTACTTTAATGTTGTCTGGCAACGGCGTTGTACCATATTCAGTAGCTTCTTCAACGAATTTCGCTACGACCTTTTCCACGTCTTTAGCGCCATAGCCCTCTGAATACCCGGAATCAGTAATGTAAACTGTTCCAACCTGCGCCGTTTCATCCAGCGTGGGGCCAGTCATACCAGCAGGCTCATCGCCTACAGAACCTCCAAGCAAGCCACTGTCTTTTACCAACCTTTGGTTTCTCGGCCCAGTCATGAGCTCGGTAAGCGGTTTAAAATCGGGGTCAACTGTCCAAGAGCCTGGGCCCCCTTGTACAGAACCCTGCACAATACCAAGGGCCTTCATGACATTCAGATGCCCGGTATCCAGTGGCGTATCTGCACCGAACAGCATTTCTGCCCACTTGCGCACATCAGGATCCAGCTTGCTTTTATCAACTAAGGTAGTTGGCTCAGAATCGGGCTGGCCGTAATTTGAGTCATAGAGTCGCTGAGCGGCACCCGCAAAACCATAGGCCTGTGCATCGGCATAAAGGCCAGGCTCTGTTGCGCTAAGGGTAGAATTAGGCGCAATGCCTTGCTCGGTAGCCAGAAAAGGAATCGTTTCTCCAAAAAACTCGGTTTTATTGGCTTTGTTCAAGTTTTGAATGGCCTCAGGTCTCATTCTTATAACCCAAGTAGCGCCTTCCCAACCATGGTTACTTGATTCCAACTTTACATCCACAGATGTAGACAATTTTGGCCCTCTAAATTCCAGAGTTGTTAGTTGCTCTACCGGTTTACCCGACAGCAACGAGGCATAGCTCAGCAAATTTCGGAGCTCTTCTTCAGAAGAAGCAATAACAACATCATCCCCAATAAAAATGCCCACCTCGCCATCTTCCAGCAATTCAGCGGGTACACGCTCGAAACTGTCCAGCGGATCGCCGGTAGAAGCCCCTGCACCAGTGGCAACACTGCCACCAGATTGCCCGTAACCTATAGCGACACCCTGCGGCACTTCTTCAGTGTCAGTCGCCGATGTATCAACGGCAGCACTCTGACCACCAACAGCACTTACTACCATACAAAACCCCTCGATTTTTGCGCATTGCCACAGCGGCAAACATGCGTTTTTTACCCGTTTCTGGCCATTGATCCCTGCATTTGATCGGCGCCTGAAATCTGATCGGCAACTTGACGCGAAACCTCTCTGGCCCGGTTCAACTCTGCCTCTATTTTTTCGGCATCGTACTGGTGATGAGCCTGTACATATTCGCCTATGGCATTAACTGGCTGCGTGATTAACAAAATTCCGCTTGGGCCAGTCCAATGGCTCGGATTGGGGGGCGGCACCTGACGTTGTGGCAATCCTTTTGCCTTGAGCTCTTTGTTCTCTGCTGCAATTTTTCTGGCCCCCTTACCCTCCGAAGAATAGCGCCAGTGCAGTGGACCACCCAAACCCATGCCAATAGTAATAACACCAGCCACAGCAGAAGTAATAAACTTGGCTTGTGCACCATCCAGCTTGGCTCTCGCTGCTTCAATGGCAGAATCTTTTTGCACTTGAAGCATGTCTGCAAAAACCAGCCGCAGATCCGTACCTAATGCGTAAGTTAGC
>JAAURO010000272.1 GCA_012032215.1 Limnobacter sp. | reverse complement strand
AGCACCGCCTCGCTTGGCAACGGTGTACGCCACCGATAAGCTCTACCAGCCACATCGACATCCTGGGCGGGTGGCCACATCCAGGGGGTCGGCACACGGCATAGACGTTCTGTCCCGGCCAGTTCACGGATTTTGGCCACATTGCGGCTGGCAATGGCGGTAATTTCGATGGGAAAACCCACGCGGCGTTCAATTTCAGAAGCATTTTCGCGCAGCACGGCGAAGGTGCCGCTGCCAACCGTGCCCAAGCCCAGCAGACCGATTCGTAAAGGTTTTGTATTCATGATTTGGCGTGATCTTTTCTGTAACTGTGCAGGAAACGTGCAATTCTACCGACTGCATCGGTCAAATCATCCGCATGAGGCAGGAAAACCACCCGAAAATGATCGGGTTTAATCCAGTTAAAACCAGTGCCCTGCACCAGCAGCACCTTCTCGGCCTCCAGCATTTCCAGAATAAAGCGTTGATCGTCTGCAATCGGGTAAAGCTTGGGGTCGAGCCTGGGAAACAGATACAGCGCTGCCTTCGGTTTGACACAACTGACTCCCGGAATGGCAGTCATGAGGTCATAAGCCAGGTTACGCTGGCGGGTCAACTTGCCCTCGGGGCCCACCAGGTCTTCGATGCTTTGGTAACCGCCCAGCGCAGTTTGAATGGCATGCTGGCCGGGCACATTGGCGCACAGACGCATGGATGCCATGATATTTAAACCATCGATGTAATCTTTGGCGCGCCGTTTGTCGCCAGAAATCACCATCCACCCGGCGCGGTAACCGCAGGCCCGGTAGTTTTTGGACAAGCCATTCAAGGTAACAAACACCACGTCTTCGGCCAACGAAGCCACCGAGGTGTGGGTTGCGCCATCGTAGAGCATTTTGTCGTAAATTTCATCGGCAAACACAATCAGCTGGTGCTGGCGGGCAATTTCCACTATTTCCTTCAGGGTGTCGTCGCCATATAGGGCCCCGGTGGGATTGTTGGGGTTAATGAGCACAATGGCTCTGGTTTTTTCGGTGATCAGCGACTTCATGTGGGCAAGGTCGGGGGCCCAGCCTGCACCTTCATCGCACAGGTAATGGCGGGTGGTTCCGCCCGAAATGCTGACCGCGGCAGTCCACAACGGGTAATCGGGCGCAGGCACCAACACCTCGTCGCCGTTGTTCAGCAGACCTTGCATGCACATGACAATCAGCTCGCTGACGCCGTTGCCTAGAATAATGTCGTCTAGTTCAACATTTTTAATGCCCTTTTGCTGGGTGTAGTGCATCACCGCCTTTCGGGCGGAAAACAGCCCTTTGCTGTCGCTGTAGCCGGAAGCATCGCCCAGATTCATAATGACATCCTGGCGCACTTCATCGGGGGCCTCAAACCCGAACGGGGCCAGGTTGCCTATGTTGAGCTTCAAAATACGGTGCCCCTCTTCTTCAAGCTGACGCGCACGCTGCATAACGGGGCCACGGATGTCGTAACACACATTGGCCAATTTGGCTGATTTTAAAATAGGCTTCATAGCAACCCAAAACGAGTAGAGGTGGTAAGGTGCGCGTGGCGCTGAACAAAAGTCTTATAATTTAACCTTTTCGGGCGTAATCTGCCAAGCAGGCCCTGAAAATCAGTCCGCAGGAGGTGCTTAACCATGAAATTTCAGGCAGAACCTGTGCAAGGCGAGCTGGTAGTGCACGGCTACGACAACACCGGCGTGCTGGTTAACGGGCAAAAACACGAAAGCAGCGTGGTTTTTGGCCACAACCAGCCCGTTACCCCCTGGAATGCCCAGGCTGGCAGCCCTTTAGAGCTTGTGCATGTGGAACGGTTGCATGCCCTGTGCCCACCCCACACCGAAGTGTTGATTGTGGGCACCGGTGTTAAACAGGCATTTCCAGGATTGCCTGTACGCCGCTTTTTTGCCCAGAAAAACTGCCCCGTGGAATTTATGGATACCCAGGCCGCGTGCCGAACCTACAACATTCTGATTGCAGAAGGCCGTCAGGTAGTTGTGGCCCTTGTCATTTAAACCTTTATGCAGCAACTCTTTAAACGTTTGGCAGACCCCCAATGACCCCGTTGGCACTTGGCTTGGTTTTAGGTGGTGTGGCTTTAAATGCACTGGCGCAGTTTCTGCTGAAAATGGCAACCAACCGGGTTGGCATCATAGAAGCTGGCAGCGCTGCAAGCCTGTCGGCCCTTACCGGCATTTTTTGGCAATGGCCCATGATTGTGGGCCTTGCAGCCTACGGAGTTTCATTGCTGGTGTGGCTGATGGCACTTTCGCGAACCGATGTGTCGCTGGCCTATCCGATGCTGTCGTTGGGCTACGTGTTCAACGCACTGGCTGCGCAGCACTTTTTGGGCGAAGCGGTGTCCGTACAGCGCTGGATAGCCATTGGGGTCATTTTGCTGGGAGTTGCACTACTGGCCCGTTCCTGAACGCACTGCCTGAAATCGCTCGGTAAAGTGTGGGAATTGTTCCGCCAGTGCAGCCAGAGCACGAGTAACCAAAGGGATATCTGCGTTGGAAGGCAGTTGTCCGAGATTTCTCAGGTTTGACCAGCCTCTTTCCAGATTTACCAACAGCACGTATTTACCTGCGGCAGATCCTTCGTCAAGTGCGCGAACCTGGGCAATAACATTGCTCGCTATTTCTTTACTTTCCTCAATGCCCTGTACGTTCTTTTGCTGTTCAATCGTAGCTTGTTCTGGGCTCAAGCTTCCTATCCGGAAATTGTATGAGAGTCGTAATCTGGCTAAATTGACCCGACATATTGGACAAGGCACGGATGAGGAAGAGATTTGATCTAACAAACTTTTTACACATTCCAAACACGCCTGATGAGCCCAGTTGACTCCCGGCCCAGTGCTGTTATGCAAAGACATCGCCTTTCTTGAACCGTTGTCAAAACGGTGTAGACAGATACAACATTCTGAGTCATTCTCATGTGAAACATTGTGAGAAAGCCCTTGATGGACTGGCATCATATTCATCAACCCCATGCATTTCATTACAAAATATTTAGTATGAAAACATAAAGTAAGGTTCCATGACACAAAAGAATTTTCTACTTATGGTTTTTCAGCTATACCACTGAAAAACCATAAAATGACATAGCGTTCGGCGCGCAATTGTACGCATACGCTTTTCTTTCGCGCCATGGCGCTGTGGGGTGTGACTCCGGGCGATTAAAGCGGCGCCCGCCGTCTGAGGCGTCACCTTGCGAAGGGTGAAGGCCGGACATGTTTGAGCACCGAGGCGCTTGTTGCTTCGAGCTATCCCTAGGTGTTCCGTTCCGTGTGAATAGTTTCCAAAAAGAAGCTGGCCCCTGTTCCGCAGCAGAGACATTTTAGCTACTCTACAGCAACAAGCCAAAGCCCCACAGCAAGCCCTAGTCGTGTTACTGCGTACCACCTTGCTGTTGCCCTGGGGAGCCTCTGATCAACTCGCTGTGGCGCATATTTGGTGGATTCGGGCGCGAGCGCTTGCA
>JAAURO010000271.1 GCA_012032215.1 Limnobacter sp. | reverse complement strand
ACGGCGGGGCCTTCCTGCTCTTCCTTGTTGTCTGCATTGTGCTCCTGGTCGGGCTGGATGTCCATTTGCACTGGATTGTGCATCAGGCCAGTCAGCATCACAGACACGCGCGAGTTGTCGAGCGTGGCCAGTTGCTGGGAAACCACTTTTACCGACTGGTTCAGTGCATTGGGATCTATGCCTTTTCGCTGATAACCTGTTCTGCGCCAAAGCGGGCCTGGGGTTCCATCGACAACTGGTTTTTGGAGCGTTGCCCATTGGCCCACTGCTGCAGGTGCGATTCGTAAAACAGGCCGCTGTTTTCCACGGCAGAGCTGACTTGTTGAGCCAACAATCCGGTCATTTGCCGGATAGGTATTTGCAGGTTCAATTTGCCAATCTGGTTGGTGCCCGACAAATTGGCCGCCATGTTGGCCTGCATGGCTTTTGGGCTGCTGCGCCTGGTTTGCTGGCTTCGCCCTGCAAACCGGCAGCCGCTGCCTGGGCAGCACCACCTTGTGCAAAGCTTTGGCCTGCAAGCGTGGAAGCAGGTTTTTGCGTAAATTCGCTGGCTTCCAGCAAGGCGGCATCCAGCAAATTGGCGGGGTTTAAAAGACTGGCCATGCTGCGCATGGGTGAGGCGAGGGCGTTGGGGTTAAACACCAGATTGGGGCGTGCGGCGTTGACACCGGTTTGTGCGGTTCGTGCAGTTTGTGCGCCTGGCGTGGTTTCGCCGGTTGTGCGGCCTGCGCTTGCTGGCGCGGTTTGCCCGCTGGTTTGGCCGGGCAGTTTGATGGGTCCGGTTGTCTTGGGCTGGCCAGTCTGTCGAGCAAACCAATCAGGCGGGCAGAGCTGGAAAGGCGGTCTACAAAGCTGGGCGATTCGCTTCTACACCTTCTGCGCTTTCGCCATCGGGCGCTACCAGCAGTTTGTTCACATCTACCGATTTGCGCGCGCGCCAGTGCCCGAGGTGCTTGCTGCTTCGGCTTTATCGCCCAGTGCAAAACTTACGGTAATCAGGTCGCCCGCGGTCAGCAGTTTGCCCGGTGGCATTTTCACAAAAACAGATTGTCCACCCACATCCAGCTCGGCTTCGGCACCTGGCCCGCTTTTCAGCACCCGTACCAACGCAGTCTGGCCCGCAAGTTGCTGGGCCTGGGGCAAGGGCATTTGGCGGGACATCACCGCAACAATAGGAGCAATATTGCTTTTGTCGGTCGAAACCCGGTCGCCCGGATTCGAGTTCAGAACATTGTTCAGGCTGCTGGGGGAGTTCCCTTTAAGAGGTGTGAGTGCCATGCTTGCAACCCGCCATGAAAAGCACCAGCGTTAACTGGAGCTGTAAGAGTTGCTGAGTTTCTGGTGGTTGCTGGAGGCACGCAGGAATTCTTCCAGCTGAAGCAGCCGGGGTTCGGTAATGCTGCGAATGGCCGCATCATCGGCAAGAATTCGCTTCAAGTAGCTGATGTGCTCTTTGCGCTCTTGATCGTCAAGCGGCGAACTGGCTTTCTTTGCATGTTGCAGTTCCCTGATAAGGGCTGCGCAACGCGCTTCTGCCTCGCACAGCGAATCCCAGTCGCCCGAGCGCGCGGCATTTAGCATTTCCTCGCTTTGCCTGGCAATGGCTGCATAGTATTTCATGATGGCTCGCGTTTTGGTGTTGTCCAGCATCATTGGATTGCTTTGTCCTCTAGAGCGGGGTGGATGACACATTCAGTGGCGTTTGCGGGTTGCCGATTTCTTCCCAGGCCGATTTCAGGTTTTCAAGTAAATCCAGACATTCATCGAGTTTGGTGGCATCGTTCTTTACGTTGGCAAGTACCAGTTCCTGGCCGATGTAGTCATACAGGCCAAGAAGCCGCTCAGCCAGTTCGCCACCCTGCTTTTTATCCAGTGCCAATGCCAGCCCTTCGTTGACAATGCGCAGGGCTTTGCCAATTGCATCGCCTTTCATTTCTACCTGGCCTGATTCCATGCACAATCTGGCGCGCCGTATAGCCTCTATGGCACCGGCATACAGCATTACTATCAAGCGATGGGGTGAGGCACTGTTCACGCCGCTTTCCAGGCCCACTTGGGCGTACGCTCTGGCACCAAACATCAGGGGAGCATTCATGGGTAGCAATCCTTTTAAAGCCGATACTGTTTTATCGACTCATTTACAGAGATCATAAGGGCTAATTCACCCAGTCAAGGCAATAAAAAAGGGGGTTTTACATCACTTATTCAGCTTGAAAAAGCAAGAGAGGCGCAGCAGAAAACCCCGGCCGGGGGTCAAGTACGGCGTTTGCTACTTGTGGCTTAGCGGTTGTTGGAAAGCGCCGAAAGCTGCTGCGAGAGATAGCTTTGGGTTTGTTGCATCGAGGCCAGCATGGTGTCCAGCGAGGTGAACTGCAGGCGGTAGCGCTTTTCAATTTGATCGAGCCGCAGGTTAAACCGCTCTTCGTCTTTTTCCAGGCGTTGCAGCTTGGAATTAAGACCACCGGTGCGGGAATCCAGCATGCCACCTTCCTCGTTCAGCGTGTCTATCCAGGCGGACAACGCGCTGGCAAGACCCCGGCTAAAGGTAACCGTTCCCAGTGCGCCAGATTCACCCTCAAGCACCGCAAGCTGTAGGCCTTCAGCACTGGTAGGGTTGCCACTGCCGTCTACCGCATACGTACCGGCTGCGCCGGTAAGCACATTGTCTACGCCGGTACCTGCAACACCACCAAAAGTGCCTGCCACCGTGTTGCCTCCACCGGCGGCTTGCGTAATGCTAATTGCATACGTGCCATTCAGGGTACTGCTGGCCCCCCCCAGAAAACTGACCCGCGCATCGGTAGTGGTGCCCGTGTTGGCAAAGAGTTTTTCCAGCGTTTTCGGGTCGTTGACCAAAGCTGTATCCAGCTTGCTTTGATCAAAACTTAATACACCTGTGCGGTCAAATTGCATGCCAATGTCGTTCACCGACAACCCATAGCTTGAAACCGTTTGGCGCAGAATATCGCGCAAGCCACGTTCCAGGCGGCTGGGGGTGGTTTCTTTGCTTAGGGTGGCATCTTTTTGCTGCTGGTCTTTAAGATTGCCACGTATTTTGTTGTAAGCAGTTACAAAGTCACCGATGGTTTTTTTCACGGCAGTGCTGTCCAGCGCCACGTTGATTTCAACCGGGCCGGTGGTTTGCTTTTTCAGGGTAAAAGTCACACCTTCTACGGCATCGCTGACCGTATTGCTGGATTTGCTGACAGCCAGGTTGTTAATGGTAAACAAAGCATTTTGCGAGGTTTGCAGCGTTTCCAGGTTGTTACCTGCATTCACCACCCCAGCGGGGTCGAAAGCCAATCTGGAAAGCCCGCTTTGGTTGGTATTGTTGCCATCGTCATCGGCCACATCAATTTTGAAACCGAAATCTTGCCCTGTTTCCTTGCTGGTCAGCACCAACCGTTCGCCACTGCCATTGTTCACAATGCTTGCAACAACACCAGAGTCTGCGTTGTTAATGGCGGTTTTAATGCCATTCAGGGTTTGTTGCC
>JAAURO010000270.1 GCA_012032215.1 Limnobacter sp. | reverse complement strand
GGCTTCGTATTTCATTTTAAGCGCGGCCTGATTGACCACCAAACGGGAAGAGATTTCGCAGATTTGCTCGACCTCTATCAGGTTGTTGGCCCGCAAAGTGCCGCCCGTGCTCACCAAATCGACAATGGCATCGGCCAGCCCCACCAAAGGAGCAAGCTCCATGGAGCCATACAGCTTCACCAAATCCACGTGCACTCCCCGCCGTGCAAAATGCGCGCGCGCCTGGCCCACGTATTTGGTGGCTATGCGCAGCCGGGAACCCTGCTTGACCGCAGACTGGTAATCGAAGCCCTTGGGCGCAGCCACGCACAACCGGCATTTGGCAATCTGTAAATCAAGTGGCTGGTACAAGCCGGTGCCCGAGTGCTCTAGCAGCACATCTTTGCCCGCCACGCCCAAATCGGCAGCGCCGTGCTGCACATAGGTAGGCACATCGGAGGCACGCACAACAATAATGCGCACATCGGGCCGGTTGGTGCCAATGATGAGTTTGCGCGAGGTTTCCGGGGCCTGCGCAGGCACAATGCCAGCCAGCTTGAGCAAGGGCACCGTTTCTTCAAAAATTCTACCTTTGGACAAGGCCAGCGTAATCATGCAAGTACTCTTTATTGCTGAGGCGGTTCAGCCACGCGTTGAACACGGGCGCCCAGTTTGCGCAGTTTGTCTTCCATTTTATAGTAACCACGGTCGAGGTGATAAATGCGGTCGATACGGGTTTCACCCGTGGCAGCCATGCCGCCAATGACCAACCCGGCTGAAGCGCGTAAATCGGTGGCCATAACCGGTGCGCCATCCAGCTTTTCGACCCCCTGCACCACCGCCGTGTGGCCTTCTATCACAATATCGGCCCCCAAGCGAATAAGCTCTTGCACGTGCATGAAGCGGTTTTCAAAAATGGTTTCGTTGACAACCGCTGTGCCCTGCGCTATGCAATTGACCGCCATAAACTGCGCCTGCATGTCGGTGGCCAAACCAGGGTAAGGCGCTGTGCGAATACCCACCGCCTTGGGCCGGCCTGACATGGCCGCCTTGATGGTGGTGCCGTAAATGGTGATTTGCAGGCCAACCTCGCGCAGTTTGTCGAGCGTGGCTTCCATGGTGGAAGGGTTGGTGTTGGTTAACACGATGTCGCCACCGCAGGCTGCAACGGCACACAAAAAGGTGCCTGCCTCTATGCGGTCGGGCAGCACGGTGTAGTAGCAACCCGAGAGTTTTTCTACGCCTTGAATGCGAATGGTGTCGGTGCCAAGCCCGGTAATTTGGGCACCCATTTTAATGAGCATATTGCCCAAATCGACCACCTCGGGTTCGCGGGCCGCGTTTTCCAGAATGGTTTCACCCTCGGCCAGGCAGGCGGCCATCATGAGGTTTTCCGTGCCGGTTACGGTGACCATGTCGGTAACTATGCGTGCACCTTTCAGCTTTTTGGCCTTGGCGTGGATGTAACCCTTTTCGATCACGATTTCAGCACCCATGGCCTGCAAGCCCTTGATGTGCTGGTCAACGGGGCGCTGACCAATGGCGCAACCGCCAGGCAGCGACACCGTGGCTTCGCCGAAGCGGGCCAGCAAAGGGCCCAGCACCAACACGCTGGCACGCATGGTTTTAACCAGGTCGTAGCTGGCAAAGGGCTCGGAAATGTCTTCGGCGCGCAACGAGAGTTCTTCTTCGCCATCCCAGAAGCACTGCACCCCCATAGAACCCAGCAGGCGCAGGCAGGTGTTGATGTCGCGCAGGCGCGGCACATTGCGCACGCGCACGGTTTGGCTGGTCAGCAAGGCTGCACACAACATGGGCAAGGCTGCATTTTTGGCTCCGGAAATAGCAACTTCGCCGTGCAGTGGCTGGCCACCTTGCAATAGAAATGAGTCCATGAGTATTTAAAGAAGGTTCAGTGGTTTATTGGAAGTATTGAATTATTGTGCGCCCGATTGCTTGAGCGAATCTGCCTGCGTGGCCCATTCGGCAGGAGTCAGTGTTTTCATGGACAGGGCGTGAATTTCGGCACGCATTCTGTCGCCCAAAGCGGCATACACTTTTTGGTGGCGCTGCACAGGGCGTAGACCTTCAAAGGTGGATGAAACCACCACGGCCTCGAAGTGCTGGCCATCGTCGCCATGCACTTCTATGTGGGCGCATTGCAACCCAGAAGTAATGTAGCCTTTAAGCGCTTCTGCGGTGAGCATATTGTTTCCTGTGCTGATTCAAAAACATAGCTTGCATTATCGCTTAAATTCAGCCCCTGAGCCTGTAGCCGGATACAACCAGGCGCAGCGCAATACCCAGCATAAGCAGCAAGGCTGCAAGAGCAAACGCCAGACTCAACCAGGGGCTGACATCGCTTACCCCAAAGAACCCATAACGAAAACCATCAATGAGGTAGAAAAACGGGTTGAAATGCGAAACAGTAAGCCAGACTGGCGGCAGGGAATGAATCGAGTAAAACACGCCAGACAAAAACGTGGCGGGCACAATAATAAAATTTTGAAAGGCCGCCAGCTGGTCGAATTTTTCAGCCCAAATGCCCGCAACAACGCCATGGCCCCCAGAAGCGCAGACCCCACAAAAGCATACACCAACACCCCAAAAGCGGGTGCTCTATGTGCAACCCTACAAAAAACACGGTAACCACCAACACGCCCAAGCCCACCACCAAACCACGCACCACAGAGGCCAACACATAGGCCGACAGGAACTCCAGGTGCGACAAAGGCGGTAACAACACAAAAATGATATTGCCAGTAATTTTTGATTGAATGAGACTGGAAGAGGAGTTGGCAAACGCATTTTGCAGCACCGTCATCATGATAAGACCAGGAACCAGAAAAGCCGCATAGCCAATACCGGGGTAAGGCTCGACCTTGCCATCGAGCACATGCGAAAAAATCATGAGATACAGCAAGGCGGTAATAACCGGGGCCAGCACGGTTTGAAATGCCACCTTCCAAAAACGCAGTACTTCCTTTTTAAACAACGTATTCCAACCAGTCATGCCTGCACCCCACTGTGCATCAGTTGCACAAAAACCTCTTCGAGGTCGGGCTTTTCGATGCCACAATCCTGCACCTCCAATCCATTGGCATGGCACACCTCTAAATGTACTGCAACTGCGTGGCCCCCGCGAGTTTAAGCAGGTAGCGGCCGGTGCTCACATCGGTTTTCAGTACCAGGTCTTGCAACACATGCGGCAAAGGGCCACTGAGTTGCAGGCTCAAGGTTTGGCTGGCGTGCTTTTTAAGCAGGTTGGGCGTGGTATCTATGGTCAGAATTTCACCTTTTTTAAGCATGGCAATGCGGTTGCACAGGGTTTCGGCTTCTTCCAGGTAGTGGGTGGTTAGCAAAATGGTGTGGCCACGCTGGTTCAGCGATGCAATAAACTTCCAGAGGCTTTGGCGCAACTCAACATCTACCCCTGCGGTAGGTTCGTCCAGCACAATGACGGGGGGCTTGTGCACCAGTGCCTGCGCCACCATAACCCGACGCTTCATACCGCC
>JAAURO010000269.1 GCA_012032215.1 Limnobacter sp. | reverse complement strand
CAGGTGCAGCAGGCGGCTCAGGCGGGCTTGTTGACCTGGGCTGAAAAGGGTGCTTTGGCCCCTGTGCGGCGTGTGTGTTCTGCCCGGATTTGGGCTTTGTGCGCACAGTAGCCCGTGTCGCAGTTTCGCTTGAGTTCACAGTGGATGGTTTTGTTGGAACGCTTGAGTCTGCACGCTATCGCTCTGGCGCTCCAGTTCAGGTCGGACAGGGCTATCGTTCGTCTTGAGTCAGTGGGTTGTAGTGGGTTTCCATGTGGCACCTTGTTGCTTGTTTGAAGAGATTGTCAGCATACGACTAACTGCCTCTTCTTTTTACACAATCTGTGTCGCTTGTGGTGGGAATCTAGGAAACGAGTCTATCGAAGTAATATGGCGAAATGATTATATTATGGCATGGTGTTAGGCTTGGTACTGCGCGCAAACCCGCTTCTTTCTAGCCCTGGGGCTGTGGGGTATGGTTCCCGGCGATTAAAGCGGAAGGCGGGGTTTCGGACAATGCCTTACCAGTGCGGCTTTTTTAACCAACTCAGAGATGACCTGCAAGCCTAGCAAGGCAAAGCCCAGCACAATAAGCCCTTTGGCTGGCCACCGCACAAGGCCGCCGGAATCTGCTGAATACTCATTGACGGCCCAAGACTGGTAGGCAAATTCCAGGCCGTGTACCAGCACAAAGCCTACCAGCGGCAGAATAAAAAACACGTAGCCCAGAATGTCTATCCAGGCTTGCACCTTGGGTGGCAGGTAAGTAGCCAGGATGTCTATGCGCACATGGGCATTTTTCTGCAGGGTGTAAGCGGCACCCAATAAAAAAACGGCGGCAAACAAATACCACTGAATTTCTAAAAATCCATTCGAACTGGCGTTAAAATACTTTGCGCACAACGGCGTTGCAGGCGCAAATCAGGGTGGTCAGCAAAATAAGCCACCCCACTGCCTTACCCACCCAATGGGTCAGGGCGTCTATTCCTTTTGAACAGGCAAGCAGGGCATTCATGGCTGCTCCAGTGTTAAGGTGTGGGTGGGCAATGCCGTTGCAAGCAGGCTTTTGCGGCTTGCAATACCTGCGCAGGGCTTGTGCCTCCCAAGTGGTTTCTGGCGGCCAGCGAGCCTTCCAGGGTAAGCACTTCCAGCAGCGAATGGTCTACGAGGGCAGATTCATAGCCCAGTTCGGGCAGGTTGAGCGCTTGTTGCAATTGTGCCACCGAGAGGTTTTCCAGGCCACAGCTTTGGTTTTCGCAATAGCGCACAGCGCGTGCTACTGCTTCGTGGGCATCGCGAAAAGGCATGCCGCGCTTCACCAGAGCGTCGGCCAGGTCGGTGGCGGTGGCGTAGCCGCGCAGGGCGGCGCGCTCGGTGGCTTCGGGCACCACGGTGATGCTGGTCACCATCTCGGCAAAATGCGCAGCGTGTCTTTCAGCGTGTCCACGGTGTCAAACAGCGGCTCTTTGTCTTCCTGGTTGTCTTTGTTGTAGGCCAGTGGCTGACCTTTCATGAGAGTAAGCAGGGCCATGAGGTGGCCGTATACCCTGCCGGTTTTGCCGCGTGCCAGCTCGGGTACATCGGGGTTCTTTTTCTGCGGCATGATGGAAGAGCCAGTGCAAAAACGGTCTGGCAATTCAATAAAGGCATAGCGTGGGCTGGTCCAGAGGACCAGTTCTTCTGACAGGCGTGATACATGCATCATGAGTATGCTGGCTGCCGAGCAGAATTCTATGGCGAAATCGCGGTCTGATACTGAATCCAGGCTGTTGCGCGTGGGTGCATCAAAGCCCAGCAATTCGCAGGTGCGTTCGCGCTGAATGGCAAATGTGGTGCCTGCCAGGGCGGCTGCACCCAAAGGCAGCTGGTTCATGCGTTTGCGGCAATCTGCCAGCCGTGAGGCATCGCGTTCGAACATTTCTGCATAGGCCATTAGGTGGTGGCCAAATGTAATTGGCTGTGCCACTTGCAAATGGGTAAAACCGGGCATAACCACGTTGTGGTGTTGTTCGGCCTGGGTGGCGAGGGCGCACATCAGTTCGGTGATGAGTTGCACAATGGCATCGGTTTCGTGCCTTAAAAAAAGCCGGATATCGGTGGCTACCTGATCGTTGCGCGAGCGGCCTGTGTGCAGTTTTTTGCCGGCTTCGCCAGCCAGTTCGGTTAGCCTGCGTTCAATGTTTAAATGCACGTCTTCCAAATCGAGTTGCCACTCGAACTGATCGGCGGCAATTTCTTTCTGAATGTGGGCCATGCCTTTTTGAATGGCTTGCAAGTCCTGAGGGCTGATAATCTGGCATTCGCACAACATGGTGGCGTGTGCCAATGAGCCTTGGATGTCGAACAGGGCCAGCCGTTTGTCGAAAAACACCGAGGCAGTGTAACGTTTAACCAATTCAGACATGGGTTCGTTGAAACGTGCTGACCACGCCTCCTGCTTTTTGTCCCATTGGTTCGGGCCTTGAGGGCCTGTGCCCGGCTGCTTAGACATGACTTTCCTTTTAACGCAATCCATCAGAGCGCCTATTATAAAGACTTGGCGTGCTAGACTTCACGGGCAAAGTGCGCAGGTGGTGGTTTGCCATCGGTTGCTGGCGATTGCGCTGCAAATTGCACTCTCAGCCTTAGTTTTTAAGCCTTAATTTTTTTAAATCAAGTTCTTTATTCAAGCACCTAGCCCATGAGAATTCGCATTGCCTCGCGCGAAAGCAGGCTGGCCCTGTGGCAAGCCGAGCATGTCAAACAGCGTTTGCTGGCGTTGCCAGAGGTTGAAGCTGTCGAAATTGTTGGCATGACTACCCCGTGGCGACCAGATTCTGGACAAAACACTTTCCAAAATTGGGGGGAAAGGCCTGTTTATCAAAGAGCTGGAACAGGCGCTTGCCGAAGGTCGGGCCGATCTGGCCGTGCATTCGGGCAAAGACATCCCCATGGATGTGGACCCCCAATTCCGCTTGTTGGGTTTCATGGAGCGCGAAGATCCCACCGATGCATTTGTTTCCAACGACTACAACAGCCTGGCCGAGTTGCCCAGGGGCGCTGTTGTGGGCAGCGCCAGCTTGCGCAGGCAGGCGCAGGTGCTGGCCCATTTCCCGCATGTGCAGGTGAAGCCCTTGCGCGGCAATCTGGATACGCGTTTGGGCAAGCTCGACAAAGGCGAGTTTCAGGCCATTGTGCTGGCCAGCGCGGGCTTGAAGCGCCTGGGCCTGCAAAGCCGCATGCGTGCTGCAATCGCTCCGGAAATCATGTTGCCCGCCGTGGGGCAGGGCGCTTTGGGGCTGGAGGTGCGTGCCAACGACTCCGCCTTGGCCAAACTGGCGCAGGCCTTGCTGCACCCTACGACCACTGTGCTGGTGGGGGCCGAGCGCCTCATTTCACGGGCTTTGGGCGGCAGTTGTCAGGTGCCTTTGGCGGGGTATGCTACCGAAACCAACGGTACCATGCGGTTGCGTGCCCTGGTGGCCAGCCCTTGCGGAAAACCGTTATTTCCCGGCATGTGCAAGGTGAACTGGCGCGA
>JAAURO010000268.1 GCA_012032215.1 Limnobacter sp. | reverse complement strand
AAATATTTTGGCGGGCGTATTGGGCTTAAGAATCAGAGTGTATACAATGGCATAGCCCACAAAACGTGGCCACAGTAAGCCACATAGTGAGCGCATTTACCCAAGCGTAGAGCACCCACACACCCACGCCACCGATTGCTGCAGAAAACAACAAGGTTTGCCAGGTGCCTAACTCGCCACGTGCAGTGGGGCGTGCGCGGGTGCGCGCCATGACGGAATCAATTTTTTGCTCGACCAAGCAGTTAAATGCAGCAGCAGCCCCAGCCACCAGCCAAATGCCCAAGGTAGCCGCCAGCACGGTGCGCCACGGCGGCAAAGTGGAAACCGACAAAAACATGCCAATGACAGCGCAAAAAACGATCAGCGCCACCACGCGTGGCTTGGTGAGTGTCCAGTACTGTTGAACCAGAGAGGTGGCGGAATTCACGGCTGAACAAACCTTTTGGAAGGGGTGTAGTGGTGCACGCGGCTGGCAAGCCGGTAGTTTATCAAAATGAGCACCATGAGCAACAACGCTGCTCCTCCATTGTGCAGCACAGCCAGCCACAACGGCAGGTGCAGCAGCACATTGCCGATGCCCATGCCAATTTGCAGCGTCAGCGCAGCCACAAGTGTTAGCGCCAGCACCTGCATGCCCGGCCTTCTCCAGAGCATAATTGCCAGCACAGCCAACACAATAGCCACTACCAAAGCCCCTGCACGATGCACCATGTGAATGGCGGTTAAAGACGCAACATTGAGCATGTCGCCCTCTGGGGTTTCGCCCAGCTCGCGCACCGCATGAAAGGCGTGATTAAATTCCATATCGGGCCACAGGCTGCCCTGGCACCCGGGGAAACTGGTACACACCACGGCTGCGTAGTTGGTGCTTACCCAACCACCCAGCACAATTTGCAACGCCACAACCAGCAGCCCCAAGCGTGCCACCTGCTTTACATGGCGGCTTTCGGCAGGCGGTGCCACCGTGCGAGCAGGCGCAGTTTGGCGCAGCCACAACCACGTCAGCAAAGCCAGCACCAGCATGCCGCCTATCAGGTGGCCTGTAACAATTGCGGGCCTAAGCAACAAAGTGACTGTCCACGCACCAAACGCACCTTGCAGGCACACCACACCCACCAGAGCTGTAGTCAGCCAGGGAGATTGTTGCAGCCGCTCGCGTTGCCTCCAGGCCAGCACCGCAATAGCCACAATCAGCAGGCCCAAAAAACTGGCTACGTAACGGTGTAGCATTTCTTTCCAGGCCTTGGCAACAGAAACCGGGCCATGCGTACCGCCTTGTTCGGCCACAGCGGCTTTAATGTGCTCAGAAGCATGCAAAGGGCTAAGCTTGCCGTAGCAACCGGGCCAGTCCGGGCAGCCCAGCCCCGCATCAGAAAGGCGCACATACGCACCCAGCATAATGAGGCACAAAGTAAGAACAGTGGCAAAGCCCACCAGTTTTTTAAACAACATACTGCACTCCGTACTGCACTCCCGCGTGCAAGGTTAGCCAATGTTCGACGCCCAAAGCAGGCGAGAAAGGTCTTTGCGAAACTTGCCGAAATCAAGCGTGCTATTGTTCGGAAAACGCATCATGACATGGCCCAAGGGGTCCACCACAAACACGTGGTCGTGCAGGTTTCCCGTTGCCTGTACTGCCGCGTTGCCTTGATCCTTGCCCACAATGCCCCCATGCACAGGCAGCCAAGCCGCCAGGTCGGCTGGCTTGGCGCGTAAAAAATGCACCTGCGGAAATTGCCGCAGCAACAAGGTGCTTAAAGGGCCGCTGTCGGTTACAAAAGCAACCCGCTCGATTCGGTCCATGTCTTTGCCCTTGGTTTTTCTGGCTTGGCGCTGGTAGTACAGGGTGTTTTGACAGGTTTCATCGCAATTGCTTTGCATGATCTGCACCAACACCCACTTGCCTTTGAGGCTTTGCATGGTAAACGCTTCGCCATTGATATTGTCAAATGCCCGAGAAGAAACATCAGGCTGGGGCACCAGCAGGGTGCCGTAGTTGTTGGTGGTTTCTGGACGGATAAAAAAATACAGCACCGCAGCAACCGCCACCGGCAGGGCGCACGTTAAAAACACCAGCAGCAACGTGCGGCGGCTTTTGGTGCGTTGGGCACTCAAGGAAAAAGCAGAGGAGGAAGCATTTTCTGACATGGGTAGATTGTTAGACGATAGTTTACGAAGAGGTTGAGGCTCGCGCATGGCGGTAAACACTGCGAAACACCAAAAAGCCAACCATGCACACCAGCACTGCGGTTAAACCAAACCATTGAAGGGCGTACCCGCGGTGCCTGTCTATTTGTGCGTTTAATGCAATGGCACCCCGGTAAAAACCAGACAGCGGTTGTTGGCCAACCCGGCTGCCGCCATTGCCAAGCGGCTGCGTGGCAGTGGTGTGCGAGGCACTGGTTTGCTCGGGCACCAGTTGCTGCGTGACCACATAATTGCTGACAGGCAGGGCCGCAAGTGCCTCAAACTCGGACAAGGAGAAATTAGACCACACTCTATACCCATTTTCTTGCGCTTTCAGGATGTTCTGTGTATTTGAAAGTCTCAGACCGCGCAATTCTGCACTGCGCGGAAAGTGGCTTAACAAGATGCCGTGCAAATCGGTGGTGTTGCCCTCTGGGCGAGAAAGCGGTTGGCTAGGTGCAGCGCCGCCATTCCCAGCCTGTGTGGGAGTAAGAATGAGAGTAGGGGTGGGAGCAGGAGTGGGCATGGTGGCAACTCGGGCTACAGGTTGCACCTGCTGTGGCCACTCGGGTGCGCGCCGTGGCTGCGAGGGATTGCGCAACACATAGCCTCTGTCCACAGGAATAACAAAGTCGGCGCCCTCGGGCTGAAAGCCCTCGATAGCCTGTACGGCAGGCAGGCCTTGAAACTGACGGTTGTCGACGTACAGCCGAGTTTGTGGCAAAAACCGCCCCTTCACCCCGACACGCCGATATTCCAGCGAAGCCATTGATAGCTTGGCCGATTGCGGCACCACCGGCTGTGCCAACAAAGCAGCCTGCTGGCGCTCAAGCAAAACCTGTTTTTGGTGAGCGCGTTCGGTTTGCCACAAGCCCAGTTTAAAAGTAAGTGCAGCAAGCCCCAGCGCCGCACACACACCAAGCACGCCCTTTCGGTTTACGGTTGGCATAAGTTATGCCACCCACCTTTTAACAAAACCGCAGCGCACAAGCCTTGGCAGCTTTTCAGACTGGCACAACCATGACATACTTTTGGCCTGTATTTCACTCGGAACTGGCTTGATGAAAACCGCTGTTGGCATTGCATTTTTGTTCATACTGGGCAGCTTGGCCTTTGCCTTTGTGTTTTTAATGAAAAACAAAAGCCAGTCTAAACGAATGGCCAATGCGCTTACCGTGCGCATTGGTTTGTCGGTGCTGCTTTTTTTGCTGATTTTACTGGCTGGGTGGATGGGATGGATACACCCTACGGCATCCACTGAATGCAGCAGGGCCACCTCGGTTTGTATTAAACCACCACAGTGTGAGTTTTGGCCCAGTGCGG
>JAAURO010000008.1 GCA_012032215.1 Limnobacter sp. | reverse complement strand
CCAGCCTGGTATTGTCGGCAACGTGAATCAGGAGTTTGAAGCTGCGCTTTATACGCTGACGGGCACCTTGCAGGGGCTTCAAGAATTGCATTTAACGGATGTTCCTGGTGTTTCTGACCGCGTCATGGTGAACATTTCCAAAATGGCTGTTCTTCACAGTTTAAGTGTTTCACCCAATTCAATACACAATCCAAAGACTGGCGAACCAGTCAGCTTTGTAGTGGATAAAGGCAAAGTACACTTGAAAATGGACGTAGAAAATGCTTCCACGGCTAACCCGGTAACCGTGAATTTGCAAGTTGATAGAGGGCAGCCTGTTCAAGGGTTTGGCGTGGTTGGGTTACATGCGTTTGCTGGTCATGAGCAGGGGGGGCAGAAGGCCTCAAAATTGAAACACCTGTCGCTTGGTTTGGTTGGAAGGTATGCCTATGCAACACACTGGGAAATGCGTGAACATAAAGCACTTTCAACCCTTCCTGTGCGGCATTTAACGCTTAAAAGCGTAGTGTTCTCTGCCAATAACACTCAGTTGAGTGCAGAGGCTCTGCTCCAACGGGTTGTTGCTAACAATCAAAGTCTGGAAGGTTTGTCTGTCAATTCACGCCTTAAGCCAGCGGTTTCTGACAAGGTTTTGAACGAGCTGCGCACTCAAAATCCAGGCCTTGTCATCTCACTGAACTAACTTAGGAGCGTTGCCTGGTTTCTTCTGTTTCGGCGGTTTTTTCCTGAGCCAGTTGCATGACCGTTTTGAATACTACTGCTGCCAGTTCCAGATGCTCTCGGTGTATGTATTCATATTCCTCGCAGTCGGCATAAATCATTCTGGCCAATTCCACATTCACAATAACCGGGATGCCGAGTTCTTTGGCTTTTTTACGGATGATAAGGGCGTCATCGTCTTCTCCCATGGCCAGCACATAAGGAATGTCGTGCACACCCGGTTCGTAATCCAGGGCAACCGAGATGTGGGTGGGATTGGCAACCACCACCTTTGATTTGCCAACGTTGCCCAGCGATGAGTTCAGGATGCTACGGTGTTCTGAGCGCCTTCGGTTTTTGACGGCTGGGTCGCCTTGGGTTTGTTTGTTTTCATCCTTGATGTCCTGTTTGCTCATTTTAAGTTGCTTGATGTGGTGGGCCCTTTCGGCGACCCAGTCAAGGAGCACCAATAACACAAAAATTCCCAATGACATGAAAATCGTGGTTTTCAGCGTGTGCATCATGATGATTCCCAGGCTTTCGAATCCTGCGCGGTAGGAATACACGACATCTGAAACAGCATCAAGAAAAGTGAGGGTGCCTACGGTTGCTAACACCGAAACCTTGCACAGCGAAAGCAGCAGTTGTATCAGCGATTTTTTGGAAAACATGTTTTTGATGTTTCCCACGACATCAAATTTTTTGAAAGAAAGTTGTGCTGCTTCTGGGGCAACGACCAATCCGGTTTGTGCCCAGTTGGCAAGTGTGGCTGCCAATGCGGTAACGGCCACCATGGGTATTAACGTTACCAGGGTTAATTCCAGTGCTGCTGCTGTGACGCTGTTTGACCATGAGCCAGGTTGTCCCAGGCCCGCTACTGCAATGACATCAATGAGTTTGGAAAACTCATCCATAATGAAGTCGGCCCCATAAAAAAAGAGCGCAAAACCTGCAAGTAGTTTTGCCAGAAGTTGTGCGTCTTTACTGGCGGCTACCTGGCCTTTCTCTTTGGCATCGTCCAGTTTTTTTTGCGTGGGCTGTTCGGTTTTTTCTCCGCTCATTGAACCCCCTGCAACAGAGTTTGCGTGGTTTCACCATACACACGGAACAGGTTGATCATTTCATCGGCGGCAAATTCCATGTAAATCAAAAGGGCTAAAATACCAAAAAAACTTTTTAGGCCGAACTGAATACTGTAAACCTGAAGCTGTTGTGCAAAAACAGCAGTAATACTGACTACAGCTTCTATAAGCATGACGGCTATCAGAATAGGGGCGCTCATAAGCACCCCAAATACCAGGTAATCGCTGACCATTCTGATAAGGTGCATATTCCAGCTGTTGAATGCCAGAATGTCGATTTGCCCAGGTGGAAACAGCAGGTAGCTGGACAGCAAATGAATGGTAATAGCATGTAAGCCAGGACCTGCCAGGATGATGGCGGTATAAATGTAGCCAAACAGGTCTTCCAGAGGCAGATGTTCCCCGGCTTCACCACCAGTGGCCTGGGCAGAAAAAGTGGCACCTCGGTATACATCCACCAAGCCACCCAAGGCGGCAAAGGCATGGTAAGGCAGTGAAATGGTCAGGCCCAGAATGGTGCCTAAAAAGATTTCTCCCAACAGGGAAACAAAGGTGAGTGAGGGGGCTTGTCCGTAGTTGTAGAGATGGCTTTCTGTGGCTACAAATGCGGGGTAAAGCACTATGCTCAGGGCAACGGCAGATTTAAGCAGTTGGCTGCCGGTACCTTTGGAAAAAGCGGGAAAAAAAGCATGAAGGCCATGCTGCGTGGCATGTGCCAACTCAGCATCAGCAGATAATCGCGAATCTCATTGCCAACAGACAGAAAGCCATCGGCAATCATGTGGTTTTGCCAGCAGTGGGTAGAATGTTGAGCATGGTGTCCATAAAATTGATAAGCAACCCGGACTGCCATGAACCCAATGCGAACAGTACCAAACTTACTGCAAGCAATTTGATGCCGAATGGCAAGGCTTGATCCTGCAATTGAAATATGGCCTGCAAAAAACCGATTATCAGACCCAGCGCGATGGTAACACCCACCACGGGCGCAAGAATGAGCAGCGTAATCCATAGCGATTGGTTGATGTAATAAACCAGCATGCTTTATCCCAGATAAGAATTAATCAGGCCAGTCATTACTTTGGACCATCCTTCCACCGCCACGAACAGTACGACTTTAATCGGAATGGTCAGTGACATGGGAGAAACCATCATCATGCCCAATGCCATGAGCGCGCTGGAAACCACTAGGTCGATGACGACAAAGGGCAGATAAAGGTAAACACCCATGCGGAAAGCGTCTGCCAGTTCAGAGGCAACAAAAGCAGGCATGACAACGAATAAATCGGTGACGCCAACTTCGGGGCCTTCGTATTTTTCCTGAAATTTCTTGGCCGTGCCATGAAATGCCTGCAGGTATTTGGCATCGGTGTTTTGCAGCATGAATTTTTTAAAGGGCGGAGTGCTGCGCTCAATGGCCTCCAGGATTTGCACACCGGATTGCGGAAACTGGCCGTCTGGTGCAAAGCGTTTGCCCGCATCCGTAAGCACCGGGCCCATAACCAGCATGGACAGCACCATGGAAATGCCATATAACACCAGATTGGAGGGGACTTGCTGTACGCCAATTGCGTTACGAAGGATGAGTAATACGGCAGAGATTTTCAGGAAGGAGGTGGCGGTAACTGCTATCAGCGGAAGAAAGGAAAGCGCTGTGACGGTAACAATCAGGCCTACCGGGTTGAAATCCTGTTCCATGGTTTATCCTAGCCTTCTTGTGACCTGCACAAAAATCTGATTCTGAAATACCACCAGTTCACCCTCCAGAATGGGGGTTCCCATAACATTCAGCGTGACTAGCGGCAAGCTGTGTTCCCGCAGTTCAATCAGCGTGCCCTCCTGGACTGCGCTGAGTTCATCCAGATATAGCTTGGTGGTACCGGCATAAATTTCAAAGTCGATGAGTTCGTGAGGTGCTACCTGTGTTTCCTGTTTGTCTGTCTCTGCTTTGCTGGCAGAGAAATCTTCTGCACCCATGTGCAGCCTGGTGTCATCGTTGTTCATGTTTAGAAAAACCTCATACTTTCGTTTCTTGAAGGTTTCGGTAAGAAACCGGATGTATCCCCTGATCTGGCAACCTTGCTCGGAATTAAAATTTTGCAGCGCCAGTAAATCGCCTTCACACAGGGCGGCTATTTCCGGTTCTGTCCAGCGCGGTTTGACGGTACGCAAAAATACCCGCATGCCATATGCAATCCGGGATGCAATGGACTCAATGCGCGAAAGATGATGTTGACTGTAGTTTTTCTGGCTGATTTCCAGTTGTGTGAGCACCTCTGGTGCTGCAAATACATGTAGCCTGGTTTCGCCTTCGTAATCGAGTGAAATAAAATGTGTGCTCTGCACGTTTTGCGGTGGTTCCAGCAAAAGTTCTTCCACGCTGAATTCCCAGTGGCAGGAAAACTCATACACGGCAGCTGAAATAAATTCCAAGAAAGGAACTTCGGCTTCCTGGGCCCATTGCAAGGTAGAGGGCTGCACCAGGCAACCACTTTTGCTGTACACAAACGCCGGGTCTACGGCTATGTAAGCCATTTGCCGTTCGTAATTGTAGGCTTTAACCCACAAAAGCGATGCAAGTGGGTCTGGGCATTCAAAGCCGGTGGTGAAGCGCAGGCGGTAACCGGATTCTTCTTCCTGTGGGAAGGGCAAAATCCGTTGGAACCATCCGAAAGAGCGGGCAAGCACGACTGAATGAGCGGGTTCGTAACGCACCCTGCGCAAGTCCCAGACATTCCACACATTGATTTGTGCTTCTTCTGGTATTTCTTCCAAATCATCTGAGAGATCTGGCTGCTCGTTGTCCATGCCTACTTCCATTTGAACTCTTCCTGTACCACTTCTATTTTCAGCAGCTTGCGTTCTGCAAGGGATGCTTCTTTTCGCACGGCCTTTTCTTTGATTTTCAGATCGTCAAGCTCCTGCAAACTGAACTCCAGTTCCTGATCGGCATTTTTTAATTGCTTGATTCCTTTGAGGCGGTCGGTGGTGTAATTTTCCAGATGTTCAACCCGAACCTCTTTGCCGCTGCGCAGTGTTTCCATGCTGGCTTTTTCTTGCTCAATCAGAGATTGTTCCAGCTGCTGCTTTTCTTCTTGTTGCCTTTCGGTTTTTTTGTCGGCCTCCTGGGTTTCACGAATACTGGCAGCAAGTGCGCGTTGTTTTAGTTCAGAGCGGTGGGCCCGGATGCGCCGAATGACTGCCAGATCTTTGCGTAATTGGTTCATCTATTGACTCACCTTCTACCTGGCTGGGCAAGAGCCCCGAAGGAGTTAACCAGCTTGGCCAGTTCCTGTTTTGATGCAGCGGCTCCAACAGGCGAGAACCGGTCTTGCTTGCACCAGGCGTCAAGCAGGGGCTTAATGCGAATGGCTTCATCGATCATCGGGTTGTTGCCAGCTTCATATTCGTTCAGGCGCAGAAGCAGTTCCACTTCCGAGTACAAAGAGTAAGCTTGCCGCACCAGACTACCAATTTGTATGGTGTTGGCATCGGCCACTGAACTCATAACCCGCGACAGGCTTTTGAGCGGATCTATGGCTGGGAACTGGCTTTTCTCAACCAGCTTGGAGCTGAGTATGATGTGGCCATCCAGCAAGCTTTTTGCTTCGCTGGCAATGGGGTCTTCTTCCAGTTCGGCACGTTCCATCAGTACGGTGTAAATGGCTGTCAGATTGCCGGTTTCGGTGCGACCCGCCCGCTCGATCAATTCCGGCAAAATGGAGTACACAGAGGGTGTAAAGCCTGATTGTGTGGCGGGCTCGCCTGCCATCAGGCCGAGTTCTCGCTGTGCCCTGGCCAGACGTGTCAGGGAATCGATAACCAGTAATACGTTTTTTCCTTTGTCGCGCAGGTATTCCGCAATGCTGGTTGCGGTAAATGCTGCTCTTACCCGTTCAACCGGGGAACGGTCTGAGGTGGCGCATACAAAATAGCTTTTCTGACGAATGTCATCAGAAATTTCGTTTTCCATGAACTCGCGCAATTCCCGCCCCCGTTCACCCACCAGGCCAAACACCACGGCATCGACTTTGGCGCCACGCACAATCTGGGCCATCAAGGTACTTTTGCCGCAGCCAGGGGGGGCAAAAAGTCCTACCCGTTGGCCAACGCCTAAAGTGATGAGGTTGTCGATGAGTTTGACACCAGTTTCAAAGGGTTTGCTGACCGGGGGACGGCTGGTGGCTGGTGGCGCAGGCTTGATGACAGGCATGGCGGTATCGTCGGTGGAAAGTACACCTCTGAGCCGATTTTCCGGAAATGCCAGACTGCGACCCATTCCGTCAAGTACATCTTCTCCAACGTCTTCAACCTTAACAGAATGTGGTTTGCCAAGAGGGCGAACCTCTGCGCCCAAAGCGATGCCATTGGGGGACTGCAAGCACGAAATGGTGGCGTATTTTTCGTCAAATCCAATGACCTCGCCAAGTATGGTGCTTCCCGCTGTGGATTCTATTTCACACAACTCACCTTGCACTACGTTGGGTAGCATGGCGCGCAGGGTGGTGACGCGGATTTCCGCGACCGTACCTATGCGCCGGATAGGATGTATTTGACGTAGGCGGCTTTCCAGGCGTTCCAGCAGATGTTCTGAGTCAATTAACAGGTTGGACTCGATGCTCACAGCATGACCTCGTAGAGGGTGTCGGCTTCAAAAGTAAGGCGGTCTGTGCTGATGCCTATCAATTCTGCATCTTCAACGCGTGCACCCAGGTAAAGCCTGGATCCATCCCGCAATACAACGACTGGTTTCTGACCCAGCACTACCTTGGCGACTTCGATTTTATCCAGTGCCTGTTGTTGTGGGGTAAGGCTGACAGTGGCCTGCAGATCAACGAATCTTCCGTAGTCACGCATCAGGCGTGTCATCAGCCCTTCCAAAACGTTGAGTTGTGCGCGCGAAAGCTCTGCCTGTAACGCAACTTTGGTGTCTTCCACCTGAACCGACATTTTGTCAGTTTTGTACTTTTCGGCAAAGCCTCCTAATTCGGTAGCAACGGTGCGTGCCATTTGTTTGCTGAGCGGCAGTTTGGGGGAGTCTACAGACATGTCGAGGCTTTCAAGCGCTGAATCTGCTGGTTTGGGGCGCATTTCAACACCACCCATGGTGCCAAAAAACATCACACCCACCGTAATGGCAAGTCCGATGAGAAACAACAAGGCCATTACGGCCCGCAGGCCTACGGATCGGAGAAACTGTACTGTGCTGTACACGGCTCGATCAAGCGTGTCGGCCAGCGAGTACACCATGCCGCCACTGCCGGTCTGGATGCTCAGTTCCAGTTGAATGTGCTGGAAATCAACCTTGAGCGTTTTTGCGGGCATCAACACGCGGTCTGCGGGGTTTTGATCAGAAGAGACAAGCCGGGCATCATCGTGTAACGAATCAATGATGTATTTGCGCCCCGAGCGTCTTAGGGCCAACAGCCTGTCTGGAACACCTGAATCGCACAGAAAGACTTCTGAGTTTGGATTGGAGCCAACAAACACAAAAGTTTGCTCCAGAGACCACGTTGCTCCTGCATGGAGACCTGATTTGGCATGAACCTGTAGATGAGTCATTCGCCTTACCTCTATTGATTAGTCGCTACTTCTGGCAGGTTCACCGTGCCCAACACCTGAATTTCAATATTCGAGGTGACCTCCTGATACGAAAGAACCGGCACGGAAAACAAGCTGTCTTCGATCATTTCCCGTATGTGGGGGCGGCAGTCCATGGAGCTGACCAAGGCGGGAATCCGGTTGCTGCCCAGCCAGGGTTTCAGGGCCTCTTCAATGCTGCGGATAATGTCGGACATTGAACTGGAGTCAATGTCCAGATAGGTAGTAGCACCATTGCTGCGACTGGATTCTCGAACAATCTGTTCAAGTTCTACGCCAATCATGAAGACAGGCAAGGCGCCGGATTCTGCGTGCTGGTAGCAGATTTGTTCAGACAATTCCCGTCTGGTTTGTTCTCCAATGATGCGAGGCTCTCTTTCTTTTTGGCCCCATTCAATCAGGGCGTTCAAGATAGAACGCATGTTTTTGATGGAAATGGATTCCACCAGCAAGCGCTGAAGTACATCCACTACTTTGGTTGCAGGTAGTACACGTTCTAGTTCCTTTAATTGCTCAGCAAAACTTTCTCCCAAAGAGGTAATGTGTTTTTGATATTCATTGAGGGTAAACAATTGAGCCATTTTTTTGATCAGCAGCATTTCCATGCGTCGCATAACTCGGGCTTCGAAAGTAAGATGGGGAATTTTCTCGTTGTTGATGCGCGTTAGAAGGGCGGGTTCGCACAGGTATTCCCATACGCCGGTGGTTTTGTCTTTTTCAAGGCTGGCTTCAATTCCACTGAGTTTTGCGAATTCTTCTGCGGTGCACAGCAAGGCAAGGCGTTTGTCTGACCAGTTGATGGTCATGGCAGGAATGCCGTATACAAACAGTTCAATTTCCGGTTTATTCCAGGTGCGGAAGTCGAATTGTGGGATAAGCACACCCAATGATTCGATTTTCCGGTTTCTTGCCAGACGCAAAATATTTTTCAGTCGGTTGATTTCACCGGGTTCCATTTTTTCCGGGAGGCAAACTTCCAGAGCCGAGTAGGTCTCCGTGATGTTGAGGTCTTCCATTTTGCTGTCGGCATCGTTTGCTGTCATGTCATTGAACCTGCTTTCGAGGCCTGCGGATTTTACTTCGCCGCTTTCATTTTTTTGCGGTACGAAATACCAGGCGGCAAACAGACCCATGCCTGCCAGTATGAAAACAATGCTTGGCATGCCAGGCACCGCAGCGAAAAAGAAGCAGAAAATACCGGAAATTTGTAGCGCCTTGTTGTTGGCGGAAAAATCTCTGAAGATATCTTGAGCGGTGTTGGCGCCATCGGATTCGCCTTTGGTAACCCGGGTAACAATCAAACCAGCAGCAATAGAAACCAGCAAAGAGGGGATAATGCCTACCAGGCCATCTCCAACCGACAAAATGGAGTAGATGTGGCCTGCCTCTGCAAAGGTCATGTCTTTTGCAGCATGCCGATAGACAGCCCGCCCAGTAAGTTGACAATGGTAATTATCAGGCCAGCAATAGCATCGTTTTTAACAAACTTGATTGCTCCATCCATGGCCCCGAACAGTTGCGACTCTTTTTCAAGGTCGGAGCGCCTTTTCTTGGCGACGGCCTGGGTGAATTAACCTGCCCGAAGATCGCTGTCGATCGACATTTGTTGCCGGGCATGCCATCTAGTGAGAATCGGGCGGCAACCTCAGCTACACGCTCGGAACCTTTGGTGACCACTAGAAAGTTGACTACCGAAATAATCAGGAAAATTACCAGGCCCACTGCAATATTGCCACCCACCACAAACTCACCGAAGGTTTGGATAATCATGCCTGCATCGGCTTCCAGTAGAATTTGCCGGGTAGTGGAGATGGTGAGTGCCAGCCGGAACAGCGTGGTCATGAGCAGAACCGCCGGAAATGAGGAAAAGGCCAGAGGCGTTTCAAGAAGTACGGCGGTAATGACCAGCAGAATAGCGGCACAGATATTGAGTGCAATCAGAACATCCAATATCATGGAGTTTAGGGGTAAGACCATCATGGTGACCATGAGCAGGATGAGGGATGCCCCTACCACTTCTGATCGTGCAGACGCCAATCGCGCAAATCTGTTCAGAGCTTCTAACATGCTGTTTCCCCTGTCCTTGCCAAACATTGACTGTTCGTGCGTATTTTCTGACATGTTTAAGTGGACTTTTAAAGCAACAAAGTTCATTTAAAAAGCAGAGTTTTATTGCGCAGGGCAAGTGGGGGTAGCCTTTGGAGCTACCCCGTGAGGCTGGGCGTAGCTTTTCAGCCCAGGTTGGGAGAAAGCGCCCGCTGGAGGTCTTCGAGATTTCGGCCTGTAGAGGTGGCCAATTTCTGAAGTTGATCGGCACCAATGTTACCTACATTGAAGTAACTGCTTTGAGGGTGCGAGAAATAAAAGCCAGACACGCTGGCGGCGGGGTGCATGGCCAGGCTTTCGGTAAGGGTCATGCCAATGGCGGGACCGTCCAGCACTTCAAACATGGCGCGTTTGACGGTGTGCTCTGGGCAGGCGGGGTAGCCCGGTGCCGGGCGTATGCCTTGGTACTGTTCGGCGATGAGTGCTTCGGTGCTTAGCCCTTCTTCGGGCACGTAGCCCCAGAGGTCTTTGCGCACGCGCTCGTGCAGGCACTCGGCAAAGGCTTCGGCCATGCGGTCGGCCAGTGCTTTGAACATAATGGAGGAATAATCGTCGTGGGCAGCCAGAAACTGCGCATCTTTTTTCTCGGTGCCAAGGCCGCAGGTTACGGCAAATAGGCCGATGTAATCGGGTTTGTTTGCCGGGGTGTTTGGCCCGCTGCCTTTGGGGGCAATAAAATCGGCCAGGCATTTGTTGCTGATGCCCTCGCGCTTTTCGCCCTGCTGGCGCAGGGGGCTCCAGGTAAACAGCACCTGGGTGCGGGTTTCGTCGCTGTACACTTCAATGTGATCGTCATCGGTGGTATTGGCCGGAAAAACCCCACGGCGCCATTGGCTTGCAGCCAGCGCCCGGCAAGCAGCTTTTCCAGCATGTCTTGCGCATCGGCAAACACTTTGCGGGCTTGTTCGCCCACTGTTTCATCGTGTAGCACGCGGGGGTAGCCGCCGTGCAAGTCCCAGGTCTGGAAGAAGGGGCCCCAGTCGATGTACTGGGCGATTTTACGCAAATCGTAGTTGATAAAATGCCGTTTGCCGATGAATTTGGGTTTGGGCGGGATGTAGTTGGCCCAATCTATCGGTTCTTTGTTGGTGCGTGCCTGTTTGAGGCTGACCAGCGGACGGGCTTTTTTGCTGGCGTGCTGGTGGCGTACTTTCTCGTATTCGGCGGCCAGATCGGTGCGAAACTTTGCGCCGCCTTCTTCGGAGAGAAACCCCGAGGCCACGCTGACCGAACGCGAGGCATCGGAGACATACATCACCGGCCCGGTGTAGTGCGGGGCAATTTTAACCGCCGTGTGCACGCGGCTGGTGGTGGCACCGCCTATCAGCAAGGGAATGCCGCGGTCGCGAAAGTACGGGTCGCGCTGCATTTCAGAGGCCACGTAGGCCATTTCTTCCAGTGAGGGGGTAATCAGCCCGGAAAGCCCGATAATGTCGGCATTGATTTCTTTGGCTTTGGCCAGAATGTGTTCGCAGGGCACCATCACGCCCATGTTTTCCACTTCAAAGTTGTTGCACTGCAACACTACGGTGACGATGTTTTTGCCGATGTCGTGCACATCGCCCTTGACGGTGGCAATCAGTATTTTGCCCTTGGAGCGCACATCGCTGCCCGCCGCTTGCAGGCGCAGCTTTTCTTCTTCGATGTAGGGAATGAGGTGGGCCACGGCTTGTTTCATGACCCGGGCCGATTTAACCACCTGGGGCAAAAACATTTTGCCTGCGCCAAACAGGTCGCCCACAATGTTCATGCCGTCCATGAGCGGGCCTTCAATGAGGTTAATCGGCCTGCCCCCTTTGGCTGCAATGGCGGCGCGGCATTCTTCGGTGTCTTCAATGATGAAGGTGGTAATGCCATGCACCAGGCGTACGCCAGGCGTTTTTCTACGGGGTCGGAGCGCCACTCTAGGTTTCTTCTTTTTTCTTGCCGCCTTGCACCAAGGTGGCGGCAAATTCGATCATGCGTTCGGTGGTGGTTTTTTCGCGCTCGGGGCTGTCGGCGGATAAGTCGGCAGGCAGCGTGGGCGGGCGGTTTAAAATGATGTCTTCTACGCGGGTGCGCAGTCCAGGATCTAGATTGTCGTACACACCCACCATGCCTGCGTTCACTATGCCCATGGTCATGCCTGCGGCAATGGCGTGGTACAAAAACACGGTGTGAATGGCCTCGCGCGCGGCTTCGTTGCCCCTAAATGAAAAACTGACGTTGGATACTCCACCTGAAATGTGGGCATGGGGCAAGTTCTGGCGTATCCAGCGCGTGGCTTCGATAAAATCCACGCCGTAGTTGTCGTGTTCTTCAATGCCGGTGGCAATGGCAAAAATATTGGGGTCAAACACGATGTCTTCTGGGGGAAAGCCCACTTCATCCACCAAAATGCGGTAAGCGCGCTCGCAGATTTCGGTTTTGCGGGCAAAGGTGTCGGCCTGGCCTTTTTCATCGAAGGCCATTACCACCACCGCTGCGCCGTAGCGTTTGCACAAGCGGGCTTGGCGCTTGAATTCGTCGAGCCCTTCTTTCATGGAAATGGAGTTAACTACCGCTTTGCCTTGTACGCACTTGAGGCCTGCCTCAATGACTTCCCACTTCGAGGAATCTATCATGACGGGCACGCGGGAAATGTCGGGTTCTGAGGCCATGAGGTTCAAAAACCGCACCATGGCGGCTTTGGAATCCAGCATGGCTTCGTCCATGTTGACATCCACAATCTGGGCGCCGTTTTCTACCTGCTGGCGGGCAACCGACAGGGCTTCATCGTACTGCGCATTGAGAATAAGCCGGGCAAAGGCTTTAGAGCCGGTAACGTTGGTGCGTTCGCCCACGTTCACGAATAAATCGCCTTCGCCCACATTCAGGGGTTCCAGGCCAGACAGGCGCAATTTCACTGGAATTGCAGGCACTTGGCGGGGTGGTGTGTCTTGCAGCGCTTGGGCGATTGCGGCAATGTGGTCCGGGGTGGTGCCGCAGCACCCACCTGCAATGTTCATAAAGCCTGCCTCGGCAAATTCTTTGACCAGGCTTGCGGTGATTTCCGGGGTTTCATCGAACCCGGTGTCGCTCATGGGATTGGGTAGGCCTGCGTTGGGGTACACGCACACAAAAGTGTCGCAGATTTTGGACAGCTCTTTGACATAGGGCCGCATGAGCGTGGCCCCCAGGGCGCAGTTCAAGCCAATGGTGATGGGTTTGGCGTGGCGCACGGAGTTCCAGAAGGCTTCTACGGTCTGGCCCGATAAAATGCGCCCGGAAGCATCGGTAACCGTGCCGGAAATCATGATGGGCAGGCGGTTGCCTGTGTCTCCAAAGTATTGGTCAATGGCGAACAGGGCGCCTTGGCGTTGAGGGTGTCGAAAATGGTTTCGACCAGCAGCAAATCTACCCCGCCTTCTACCAGGCCCTGCGTTTGCTGGTAGTAGCTGGTTACCAGTTGGTCAAAGGTGATGTTGCGGGCACCGGGGTCGTTGACATCGGGCGAAATGGAGGCGGTTTTTGGAGTGGGGCCCAGTGCACCCGCAGCAAAGCGTGGTTTGTCGGGGGTGGAGTACTTCAGGCAGGCTTGTTTGCACAGGCGTGCTGCCTCGCGGTTCATTTCGTCTACCAGGTGTTCCATGCCGTAATCGGCTTGTGCTACGGTGGTGGCGCCAAAGGTGTTGGTTTCTAGAATGTCGGCACCGGCGGCCAGGTATTGTTCGTGAATGTCGGCAATAATGTGAGGCTGGGTAAGCACCAGTAGTTCGTTGTTGCCTTTTACGTCGTGTGCAAAATCGGCAAAACGTGCGCTGCGGTATTGCGCCTCAGTGAGTTTGTGCTGTTGGATCATGGTGCCAGTGGCACCATCCAAAATTAAAATGCGTTGTTTTAAAAGGCTGCGAAGTTGATTTTCAATGGCAGGGCTGTTGGATAGGTTGGCTTTGGATTGGTTTGCGGGTAACAAAGGACTTAACGGTGCCGGGTTGTTCGCCAATTCAGAACCTAGGTGCTTGTGCATTGAAAAACCTTTAAAAAACCATGTCAAACAACAAAAGAGCGTTATTTTAACAGAAGGTTTCCGGGGGGCTGTTGGGGCCTTTGTAGTCAGCTTGCCTTGTTTGCGCTTGAGGTGGTTTTAAGGATTGTCCTTGGTAGGTTGCAAGTTGTGCCAAATTGGGGGGTAGCTGCGCAAGAGGAAATTCACGCCACCTCGATTGGCAATCCTCGGCAGCATTGGTAAATACTTGGTTTGCAGCATCACCACATGCAGACGATGTAACTCCCGACGGCCGTGTCGGTGTTTCAGAACTGCCTAGTGCGTGCAATGGTATGAGCGGGGCGCCACTGTCACCTGGTCTGCTGGTTGACATTTGTTTTTTTTATTACAATTAAAAAACTAAGTATATTTTTTTGCGTTAAAAGTTTCATCCATCTCACAATCATTGCATGACAGCTCGTGTTGCCTGGAGGTGGAGTTGACCTTATTTAGTCGCCCCTGAATAACCCCGTTTTTTAGCTCTAAGCCCTCGTTGGAGTGCTGTCTCAAATATGGGGTCCACTATATTATTCTGGCACTGGCATGCTTTGGGATTTTTCTGGCATGGTTGTAACAACAGTGCTTGGATTGCGCATCACGCGCTGGTAAGCCTGGGCCGGGGCAAAAGGAATAATTGGTCCTGATGGCAGAAGCGATTGGCAGGTCATGCCCGCATAAATGCGGCGTGTACCAGCCGGGTTGTTGTAGGTGCGGTTCGCATACACCACATACCCCTGGTGTGCAGCCACATGCATGAAAGCTTGCACCTGATCCCAGGTGCGAGTCAGGAAAAACCGGTCATCGGGCATGGCAATAAAAATGTTTTCCTCTTGCTGGCAGTAAAACACGTTGTCCATTTCAGAACCATGGCGTATTAAATCGCCACTGGGGTGGTTGATTGCGTGGTTCATGGCTTTCCTGAGTGTGGCTTGCCAGGCGGGTTCGTGGCCTATGTCTTGTATGTATTTGCGCCGTTCTGGTTGCCCCAGGCAGTGGGTGCGAATGACCTCATTGACCAATCGGCGCAAAGTAGAGCCACCGGCTGGAGTTGTGGAGTTTGGAGGGCTGAGATTGGTTTTTTGTCTGTTGGCTTGTCGCTTTTGCCGGAATTCGCGCACAATCCGGGCTGTGGCTTGCGTGGCTTTTAGCAAGGGAGAGCCGAATTTGGGCAATAGGGCAAAAGTATCGTAATCGGCAGTAATAGGCATGCTGACTCCCCTGAGATCTGTATCCACGGGGTTAATCAGGGGCTCCCCGGTTGCCTGTTTGTGGGAATGCGGTACACGTTCATGCAATACCAGTACATCTTGCCACGGCGTAGTTGCTGGAAAATTTGTATCCTGGTATTGCACCCGATAGCTGTAATCAGGGCTGCTCGACCGACTGGCAAGCCCTGAGGCACTCGGAATGGCTATCAACTGGAACTGGAAATAGTGGGATTGCGGGCCTTTGCGCTTTTGCTCTTTGGCGGGCAACTCTACAGCAAGTGGTGCTTTGGCAAGTGGTTCTTCGGGAAGCACCGCATTGCTGCCAGTGCAGGAAAGGTTTACGTGGATAAGCCCTTGCTGGATAAGCCAGTTGACCCGACCCTGCGACAAAATCAGGGGAGCTGGTTCAACGCTGGGGTGGTAAGTATTTACTGCGCGTGCGCCCGTGCAGGAAGGGGGGGGCGTCTGCACTGGTAAAAGAATGGGCTAACCAACCATTCGGCCCCTGTGCCATTGCGGGAATTGATTTACTGAGCCGGGGGTTGTGGGGTACATAGCCCGCCATGGGGCCCAATCGGAAGTTTTGTTTTTCACATACATGGCCTTGCCAGCGGCACATCCTTGCATGCCCTTCCCGGCAGTGTGTTTTTTCAGCAAGGAAGAAGAGTACAGGTTCACAGGGCGGAACATAAGTATTGCTTGCTGTTGTTTCGCAACATCTGCCAGTTTGGCAATGTGATCCAGGACCAAACCACTTGCCAGCTTTGCAGCAGTTCCTTCTATAAGCTTAAGGCCGTCGAGGGTGGGCTCCCATGGTGGTTGGGAGGTCAAAGTAATGGTAGGTATAACCAATTTTGCTGAAGGTCGTAGGGGAATAAACGCCCTTAATGCAAGGTAACCGAAGTTTGCATCCAGGGTTTGTAGGCATGCATAAAAGCCTCCAGGTCGTCCATATCGGGGTTCTGCGCCGCCAGGAGGTACACCTGCTCACGGAATACCTCGGCGGCCCTACCCGATAAAAACAGCTCACGGCCTGCGTGTTTGTCTACGATTTCTATGCCAGCACTGGGCTGGCCTTCTTCCATTACCAAATCGACTACGCAGTAATAAGGGCTGTCCAGCATCATTTCCATAAGCGTCTCCCTGTTAAGTTTCTATTGTACATATCGGGACGTGAATCTGAAAATCAAGCGTGAAAATTTACCGGGTGGGTGCGTACTGCGGAAAACCAGCCGTGCCAATCGGGCTCTTGCAGCCACTGTGCAATGGTTTGACTGTGCGAGGTGGTGTCTAGTTCAAGAATGAGTAGCGCAGGCGGGTTCAGACGCATGGTGCGCCCCAGGTGGGTGGTAAGAACAAGCCGGGACGAGCAGCACACGCAGCCTGGTGCCAGCCGCAACACGTGCACCCCTGCTTGTCGTGCCAGTGTTTCTTGGGCCAGCACCTCGGCTTCCAAGGTGAGGTTGCCTCTAGAAAAAGCCTCACCACTCAAAAAACAGTGGTTTTTTGGCCCGTTTTCTGGGCCGAAGTTGCTTTTTGGCAACAATACACGGCCCGTTGCAGTACATGCGGTGATTCAACTAGCAGCAGTTCGGTGTGCGGAGCGCTGGGCATAGGGAAGGTTTTGCCTATCGGTTCGCTTATTTGCGCCAGAAGGTGGGGGTAAAAATAACCAGCACCGGCAAGAGCTCCAGGCGGCCCATGATCATGGCAATAACCATGATCC
>JAAURO010000267.1 GCA_012032215.1 Limnobacter sp. | reverse complement strand
AGTCCGCTTGCACAAACCTGCGCCACCACCATTGCAGGGCGCTACCCCTTTGCGGCACAAAGCCAAAAAGAAGTACTGTTGTCTGATTTCGAAAAATTCTTTGGACCAGGTGGCCAACTCGAAGGGTTTTTCAAAAGCCAGCTAGAACCCCTGGTCAACAAAGCAGGCGGGCAATGGCACTTCAAAAAAACCGGTGCAGACAATCCGCCGGACTCCAGCGGCACACTGGCGCAGTTTCAAACAGGGCAAATGATTCAAGACACCTTCTTTGACCGCACAGGCCGCGCCGCCTTCGAAGTAGACGCCAAACTGGTCGCAAGCTCTAAACCCGGCGACACCCTGTACTTCAAGCTGGACGACAAAATGCTGATGTTCTCCTTGCAATTCGACCCCGAACACACCCTGTACTGGCCGCCCAAAAGCGGACAGGCGCTCACCGTGCGTTCTTCGGACGATGCGCAGGAAAGCCGCTACCCCGGAGCCTGGGGCTTGTTCAAGCTGGTGCACTCCGGCAAAACCCGCCAAGGCAGCGGACCAGAAGAACTGTTCACCAGAATTCAAGCAGGAGGCGACTGGTTTGAACTGCGCCTGAAATCGCGCTCGGCCCTTAACCCCTTGCAACTGCGACACTATGCGGGCTTTCGCTGCCCGTCCGCCCTGTAATGCACACAGTTGGCGCCAAGGTGCAACTGGGCTGGTTTGGCAAACTGCCTGCCCACGGCGACTTTCTGGACGAACTGCACCAGCCCGCCCTGCGCCAGTGGGTAGACCAATGGCTGTCTGAAGGCTTGGCCCTTGCGTTTACAGACCCCAACTACGCCCAGCACTACCTCAATGCACGGCCCGTGTATTGGCAACTTGCCAACCCGGAAAACCACCCCACCACCGGCGGCTTTTTAGTGCCCTCAATAGACAGTTGCGGCAGACCCTTCCCCGTGTTTGCCTGCCTGCTAGCCCCACAAAAACGCGTGGGCCGATGCCGCACACCGTGCTGTTGCGTTGCTCAAAAATGCCATCACCCACGACTGGCCAAAAACCGGAGTGCAACAACAATTGGCTCAGGCACTGGCCTGTGCACCCTTGCCACCCAATACACTGCAAACACACTGGGCGCAGCCCGTCACAAAGGCAACGGCCTTGGTCATCTGGAGCCACGCACCTTGCGCCACCCAGGTATGTGCCACCAGCACCCTGCCGCCCGCGCCCGCCTTGCTAGGGCAACTGCTGCGGAGCGCCCACCCATGAGCAACCCATCCAACCCCCAAAACCACACCCCAGAAAACACCCTGCCCCGCCACCACAATCTCAACGGATTTGTGCTGCAAAACGTCGTAGGAATCGGTGGCTTTGGTGTGGTGTACGAAGCGCAGGATGTGGCGTTAAAGCGCACCGTGGCGATTAAGGAATACTTTCCGGCAAACATGGCCACACGCAAGACACAAGGGCAAGTGCATGTACCAAACCCCCAACAGCAAGCCAATTTTGAAACCGGGCTGCGCAGCTTTGTGAACGAAGCACGACTGCTGGCACAGTTTGACCACCCCGCGCTGGTCAAGGTGTTTCAGTACTGGGAAGAAAAAGGCACTGCCTACATGGTTATGCCGTTTTACCACGGCCCCACGCTAAAAAACCACCTGCAATCACTGGCCGCCATACCGCCCGAAGCGCAAGTGGCCCAATGGCTGCAATCGCTCACCGAAGCGCTGCATATTTTGCACACCGCCGGGTGTATTCACCGCGATGTATCGCCCGACAACGTGATTTTAACCCACAGCCTTACGCAACCCGTGTTGCTGGATTTCGGCGCAGCCCGCCAAGCCTTGGGCGAGCAAAACCAACAGCACACCGTGATACTAAAAACCGGCTATGCCCCGGTAGAGCAATACCAGGAAGTGCCCAACCTGCAACAAGGCCCCTGGACCGATTTTTACGCACTGGGCTGCCTGGGCCACCTGGCCCTTACCGGCAAAACCCCACCACCCGCACTGGGCCGCATGGTGTGCGACACCTACCAGCCCCTGGCAGCACACACCCAAAGCGCGCTGCGCCACACCATAGACCGCCTGCTGGCCGTACTTCCCCAGGATCGCCCGCAAAACGCCGCCGAATTGCTGGCCTTGCTAAGTGGCTCAGGCAGCACAGGCAGCATGCATTCAGAAAACGCAACACACTTGCCCCCGCGCCCGCAGCCACCAGCTCCCACCAAAAACACCAGCCCACGCCTTGCCTGGGCAGCACTGGCAACGCCTTGGTGCTTGGCGTAGCAGCCGTGGTGTGGTTGGCACAGCCCACCGCGCCCCCACAAACTGCCACTGCGCAAAACCAGCCCGGTGCGCCAAACATGCCCCCGAACCCGCTGACGAACCAGGCAACACCGCCAACTACCCCTTCGTGGGCGAAACCGTGACCGCACAAGCCGCCGCATCGCGCCTAGTGGTGTCTTCCGACATTCCGCAACTGCGGATTGGCAAAGACCCCCTGCTGCTGCGCATTTTTCCTGGCCAAAGCGGGTATTTGTCTATTTTTCTGCGCTCTAGCGACGGCAGCCTGCTCAGGCTTTTGCCCACCGCAGGCAATCAGCCCACCACCATACCGGGCGACACCGAAACCGTGTGGCCACCAGTGGATTCCCCCATGGTATCGGCTGGCCCCGCAGGCGAAAAACGACTTTCTGGTAGTAGTGAGCACCCAGCCGCCGACCCTGCCCGGTGAAACCACTGCAAATGCAGCAAATACAGCCAGTGCAGCAGCCAGCACCGCACCCATCGCCGACGGCGACTTTTTACCACTAGACAACTTAGGAATAAGCAGCCTGGATGCCCTGCAAAACCAGGTGCTTGCGCAGCACGGCTGCACACAGGGCAGCAACTGCCCGGGCGTGCAGTTTGGGCGGCTGAGTGTGTGGGAGGTGGATTGAACAAGCAATTGGCGCGGCATACCCCACAGTGCCAGGGCAAGAAAGCACCGATTATAGGCACAATCCTGCGCCGAGCGCTATGCCGCACTATACTTTTCCCGCTATCCTTATATTGGGGATCCAAGGAGCAAGCTAGGGCGTGTCCTCAATTAGCGGCAAGCTCTTGAAATGTTGAGGAAGAGCACAAATAGTGCAAGAATTCTGGTCGAGCCGACAGGAAACTGGGATGACAAGAGTCGCACTCAACGATAAAGCATGGGAACAAATAAAAGAAGTGATGAAGGAAGTTACATACGCGCTCATCAACATGCGAGCGGAGCTAGGCGTGGCGACGAACGAGCAATTGGCACTTCTAGAGGCCGAGCCACAACAAAAATACATATTGCCGCCGATGCGCATGGAAACCCAATCGATTTTAAAATCACTGGGGGTGAAGTGGCAGACATCACGGTTGCACCAGAAATGTTCCAAAAGATTGGCAATGCCCAGTATTTTATTGCAGACAAGGGTACGATAGCCAGGAATTGCGGGACTTGCTAGTACAGACAGGTATGAGCCCAGTCATTCCGAGAAAGAAAAATAGCACAAAACCAAACCCCCAGTTTAACAAACACTTGTATAAAATCCGCCACCT